>NZ_JBFRDY010000013.1:0-72022 GCF_052114035.1 Janibacter sp. RAF52
TGGCAGCAACCCTCGACGTCCCATACCAGCGCCTGCGCCGCCTCGAGATCGGCACCCGAACAGACCCCGAACTCGAGCAACGCGCAACAGCTCTACTAGCCCAGCTCGGGGCGGATTCCACAGCTTGACACCAATAGGAGCATCCACTACCTGGGACTTGACCCCGGCAGCGTTGGCGCCACCCGCCAGCGTTGACGCCACCCGGCTGCCCGGAGAGGGGCAACCGGGTGACGCCAACGACGACAGGCGACATCAACGCTGCCAACTGCGCTCGTCGCGGTGGCCCACCAACCCATCCGGACATGCGTCGGCCCCGGCCGGWTGGCCGGGGCCGACGTCAGGCGAGGGTCACTCAGAGGAGCGGACCGGTGACCGTCAGGCCGAGCTCGGGCACCAGGACGAAGAGCGCGAAGAGGGCGAGCGCCCCACCGGCGAGCGAGATGGTCTTGTTGAACTGCATCTGCTCGTTCATACGGGCCTCACCATCGGCCGTCCAGAACCGGTGCATGAGGAAGGCGATCGGCGCCACAGCGACGAGGATCATCAGAGAGCCGAGGTCGCCCCAGACGCCGAGGATGACCGATAGGGAGCCGACGACCATGAGCACGCCGGAGACGATGACGCTGAGTTTGGCGGCCGGGACACCCACGGACTTGGCATAGCCCGCCATCGCCTCGCTCTGGGTCAGGTGGCCGATGCCGGACGCGATGAAGATCGCGGCGAAGAGGATGCGGGCGATGAGGACGATGACGTCCATGGGAGAACCTCCGAGGTAGTTGTTTGTTTAACTATCGAGGGTCTCAAGCGTCAGCAGCCCCGAGTTCTTCCCGGCCCGGATGTGACTTCGGCCACAGTGCGGCGCAGGTCAGGCGAGCCCCTCCTCCGTCAGGAAGTCCGCGGCCACCTGGTCCGGGTCCTCCTTGTCGATGTCAGTGCGCTTGAGCAGCTCCGCGAGCTTGTCGGTCGTCAGCTTCGCCGACACCTCGTCGAGCGAGGACTGGACCTCCTCCTGGACGTCCGAGCGGACGAGGGGCACGACGTTCTGACTGCCGAAGAGCTTCTTGGTGTCCTCGAGCACGACGAAGTCGTTCGCCGCGATCGACGGGTCGGTGCTGAAGATGTTGGCCGCGTCGATCTGACCGTTCTTGAGCGCGCCACTCGTCGCCTGCCCCGCCTTGAGGGGGCGGAAGGTCTTGAACTCGATGCCGTAGGACTCCTTGAGCCCGGGGATGCCCTGGGAGCGGGTCTTGAACTCTGACGGCGCCCCGAGGGTGAGCTCCCCCGCGACCTCGGACAGGTCGTCCATGGTCTTCAGGGACTTGCCCTCAGCGGTCTCGCGGGTGACGACGATCGAGTCCTTGTCCTCTGCCGCCGACTTCTCGAGGACGGCCGTGCCCTCGGGCAGCAGGTCCTCGAGGGCCTCGTACGTCTTGTCCGGGTCGGTCTCGGCGAAGTCCTTGTCGTAGTAGAGCGCCAGTCCGCCGGTGTACTCCGGCATGACGTCGACCGAGCCCTCGTCGAGCGCCTTGAGATAGACCTCCCGAGACCCGATCCCGGTCTTGGTCGAGGCATTGATGCCGTCGGCCTTGAGCGCACCGGCGTAGATGTGGGCGAGCAGGATCGACTCGGAGAAGTCGGCCGACCCGACGACGATCTCGCCCGAGCCGCCGGCGTCATCGGCGCTGCTCGACGAGCTGGCGAGCGGGTCGCCACCGCCGCCGCAGGCGGTTAGGCCGAGGGCGCCGGCCGTGGCGAGCACGACCGCTGCGGTGCGGACACGTCGGCGGGATGCGGGGACGGTGGGTGTCATGGGGTTCCTCCAGCGGTCGCGGTGCGGTTGTGATCGGTTGTGGGTCGAAGGGAGCGGCTGCGTCCGGTGAGACCGGGCGAGCCGACGAGACGCCCCAGCAGGGCGAAGGGGGCGTCGAGGGCGAGCGCGAGCAGTGCCACGAGGAGGGCACCACCCGCCGTGCTCGCGTAGTCCTGCGTGGCCAGCCCGTCGATGAGGAATCGGCCGAGCCCGCCGAGACCGACATAGGCTGCGACGGTGGCGGTGGCGACGACCTGGAGGACGGCGGCCCGCAGCCCGGAGATGAGTAGAGGCAGGGCGATGGGCACCTCGACGCGCCACAGCACCTGGCTGCCGGTCATGCCGATGCCGCGGGCGGCATCGCGTGCGGCAAGCGGCACGGACTCGACGCCTGCGTAGGTGCCGGAGAGGATCGACGGGATCGCGAGCAGGACGAGCACGATGACGCTCGGCACGAGGAAGGCGGCGTCACCGGGCAGCCGCGGGAGCAGCACGAGGGTCAGCGCGAAGAGCAGCCCGAGCGTCGGGACCGCCCGCAGGGCGTTGGCCGCGGTGACGAGCCAGCGCCCGCGCCCGGTGTGACCGATCCACAGCCCGACGGGGACGGCGACGAGTGCGGCGATGACGAGGACGACCAGGGTGTAGCCGATGTGCTCAAGCAGGCGCGCGCCGATGCCGTCGGCGCCGGCCCAGCTGGCGCCCGACGTGAGCCACCGGATGATCTCGCCGATCATGCCGACCCCTCCTGCCCGGCGCGGCGCCAGGGGGTGAGCAGCCGCTCGACGAGCCGGATGGCGAGGTCGAGGACGACCGCGAGGAAGACGCACCCGAGGATCCCGGCCGCGAGCTCGCCGCTGATGGCCCGGTTGTACCCGTCGACGAGCAGGTCGCCGAGCTGGCTGACTCCGATGAGCGAGGCGATCGAGACGATCGAGACGTTGCTGACGGCGGCCACCCGCAGTCCCGCGGCGATGACCGGGACGGCCAGCGGCAGGTCGACCCCGACGAAGCGGCGCACGGGCGTGTACCCCATGGCGACGGCGGACCGGGTGACCTCGTCGGGCACCGAGCCGAGCCCGTCGACGACCGAGCGGACGAGGAGCGCCACGGTGTAGATCGTCATGGCGACGACCACGTTGACCGGGTCGAGGATGCCGGTGCCGAGGACGAGGGGCATGAGGACGAAGAGCGCCAGCGAGGGGACCGTGTAGAGCAAACCCGCGGAGACGACGACGATCCCCCGCAGGCGCGGCTGGCGGTGGGCCAGCCAACCGAGCGGGAGGGAGACGAGCAGCCCGACGACGAGAGGCAGGCCCGCGAGCCACGTGTGCTGCAGGGTCAGGGACCCGATGTCGTCGAGGTGCTCGAGCATCCAGTCCATGTCAGGCCGATCGGGTGGCGGCGGGGTCGCGGGGGCGCTCCTGGGACTCGATGACCGCGAGCACCTCGGTGGCGCGGCACGTGCCGACGAGGCGCCCGTCGCCGTCGACGACGACACCGCGTCGGCTCGGGGAGGACAGCGCGGCGTCGAGCGCGGCCCGCAGCGGCCCGTCGACCCGCGCCAGGGTGCCCCCGAGCGCCAGCGCCGAGGTGTCGACGGGCTCCTCCTGGGCCAGGTCAGCCGGGCGGACCCAGCCGAGTGGCCGCCGCTCGTCGTCGACGACGAGCGCCCACCCGTCGCCTGCGGTGCCGCCGGCCTCCCTCGGCTGGCTGCCGAGGGAGAGCGTCGACTCGTCGTGCAGAGGGATGCGCGCGTGCTCGAAGCCGAGGGCCCGGTAGCCGCGGTCGCGGCCGATGAAGTCGGCGACGAACTCGTCTGCGGGGTGGGCGAGCAGCTCTGCCGGCCGAGCCATCTGGGCGATGCGTCCACCGACCCGGAGCACGGCCACGTGGTCGCCGAGCTTGATCGCCTCGTCGATGTCGTGGGTGACCATGACGATCGTCTTGCCGAGCTCGCCCTGCAGGCGCAGGAACTCGTCCTGCAGCTGCTCGCGCACGACCGGGTCGACGGCCGAGAAGGGCTCGTCCATGAGCATGACCGGCGGGTCCGCTGCGAGCGCGCGGGCGACCCCGACGCGCGGCTGCTGGCCCCCGGACAGCTGGCTGGGGTAGCGGCGGCCGAGTGCCGGGTCGAGGCCGACGAGCTCGAGCAGCTCGCGCGCCCGGGCGACCGCCTCGCGTCGCGACGTGCCGAGCAGCAGGGGGACGGTCGCGACGTTGCGCTCGACCGTGTGGTGGGGGAAGAGCCCGCCGTGCTGGATGACGTAGCCGATGCCTCGACGCAGCTCCGCCGCGTCCATGCCGAGCACGTCCCGGCCGTCGATGGTCACCGACCCGGAGGTGGGCTCGATCATCCTGTTGATCATCCGCAGCGTCGTCGTCTTGCCGCAGCCCGAGGGCCCGACGAGCACGGTGATGGCTCGGTCCGGTGCGGTGAGGCTGAGGTCGTCGACGGCTACCGTGCCGCCCGGGTACTGCTTGGTGACGCCGTCGAGACGAATCAGCACGTCCCCTCTGTCCGGGAGATGGCCTCCTCGTGGTCTTCCAACCTATCCCGAGAAGACGGCGAGCACCTCTGCCCGCGTGACGTCGGACACGCTCTCGTGCTCCCACCGGGGCGAGCGGTCCTTGTCGACGAGCTGAGCGCGCACCCCTTCGGCGAAGTCCGCCCGCTGCAGCAGGCCCCGCGCCACGACCGTGTCCGTCTCGAGCACCTCGCGCACCGACCCGGCCGTCGCGGCCCGTCGCAGTGCCTCGAGGGTGACGGCCACCGACAACGGCGAGCGAAGGGAGATCTCCTCGGCTGCCGCACGGGCCTCGGGTGCGTCGTGGGCGCGCAGCCGCTCGACGATCGCCGCGGCGTCGTCGCCGGCGTAGCACTCGTCGATCCAGCCACGGGCGGAGGTGAGGGTGTCCCCCTTCGTCGTGGCGTCGTCGGGCACGGGCTCCACCGGGTTACCCGCCGCGATGCCGGCGAGCAGATCGGGCAGGCGCGCGGAGTCGACCACGGCGTCGGCGAGACCCAGGGCGATGGCGTCGGCTCCCGTGATGGTCGTCCCGGTGAGGGCGACGTGGGTGCCGGTCTCGCCCGGGGCCCGGGAGAGCAGGTAGGTCGCGGCGACGTCGGGGAAGAAGCCGATGATCGTCTCGGGCATGGCGATCCGCGAGCGCTCGGTGGCCCAGCGGGCGGTGGCAAACATCGAGATGCCCAGCCCGCCGCCCATGACGATGCCGTCCATCACGGCGACGACGGGCTTGGGGTACTCCGCGATCTGCGCGTCAAGCACGTACTCGTCGGCCCAGAAGTCCACCCCTCCGGAGGTGCCCGCCAGGTGGGCCTCGCGCACCGCGCGGACGTCGCCACCGGCGCACAGACCCCGCTCCCCGGCGCCCTCGATCGAGACGGTCTGCACCTGCGGGTCGTCGGCCCACGCCTCCAGCTGGGCACGCATCGCGACGACCATGTCGCGGGTCAGCGAGTTGATCGCGCGAGGTCGGTTGAGCAGGACCCGACCGAGGGACCCGTCGACCGCGAAGAGCACCTCGTCGGTGCCGGTGGGGCCCGGAGTGAAGTCAGCCATGTCGTCACCTTGGCACACCCGCGCCGGCGCGCCGGGGGGTGTCTGCGCGCCGGGCCGTGCTGGCAGACTGATCCCGCGATGAGTGGTCGGGCGGGGGCGCGTCGGGGGACGCCGGAGGCGTGGTTCACCTTCGTCGTGCTCGCGCTGTGCGTCGTCGCCGTCGTCACCATGTACGCGCGCGGTGGCCGCACGAGCGTCGGCGTCGTCGTCGCTGCCGGCCTGCCCTTCGTCCTGCTCGTCGCGATCGCTGCCGCCCTGCTGCCGTGGTGGCACCACCCGCGGTGGCGACTCGCCCTCGTCGGCGCCCTGCTGCTCAGCCAGGCACCGCTGCTCGACCACGTCGTGCCTGACCGCGCCCCTGCCCCGACGGGGAGCCAGACGATCCGGGTGGCGACGCTCAACACCCTGCACTCGCGCCCCACCGACGCCGCGCTCGTCGAGCTCGCCCAGGATGTCGACGTCCTGGCCCTCCAGGAGTGGAGTGCCTCGCGCACCAGTGGGCTCACCGCAGCGCTCGGCCCGGACTGGCAGCTCGTCGCGAGCGACAACGACGACTACATCGCGGCCCAGGTCGCGGTGTGGGTGCGACGCTCCTGGACCGTGCTCGAGGCCCCGCACCTCCCCGGCCGCCAACCGGGGCGAGCCGTGCGGCTCGAACGCGACGGCACAGAGGTGACGGTCATCGGCACCCGGCTGCAGAACCCGGCCTTCTTCGCGGCCGACCTGTGGGGGGCGGGGCTGGACTCCCTTCGGCTGGCGGCGGCCGGCAGCACCGGCCACGTCATCGTCATGGGTGATCTCAACGCGCCACCGAGTGCGGTGGCCTTCCGTCGTTTCGCGCGGCAGTCGGGGCTGCGGGACTGCACCGCGCAGCTGGGCATGGGCTTCCCCGGCACGTGGGGACGCACCCCTGGGTCCGCGGTGGCGCCGGTGCCGATCGACCACGTCATGACGCGTGGCGCGGTGTGCACGGACCTCGTGATCACCCGACGGCCCGGCAGCGACCACGCCGCGCTCGTCGCGACGGTCGCCCTGCCCTGATCAGCCGGCGAGGCTGGCGAAGGGAGCCGCGGCCTCCAGCTCGAAGGCGAGCTCGAGCAGCAGCCGCTCCTGCCCGCTGCGCGCCGACAGCATGACGCCGATGGGGCGGCCGTCGTCGGTCCGCCCGAGTGGCAGGGAGATCGCCGGCTGACCGCTCGCATTGTGCAGCGGCGTGAAGCCGACGTAGTCGAGCAACCGGGCGAAGTGGGTGTCGAAGTCCAGGTCGCCCGAGAGGTGACCGATGCGCGGCGTGGTGTGGCTCAGCGTCGGCGTGAGCACGAGGTCTGCCTCGGCCGGGAAGAGTCGGTCAGCGGCGAACCCGGTCGCGCGCAGGCGGGCGAGGTACAGCGGGGCCCGGTGCAGGCGGCGCAGCGCGCGGTCGGCGAGACCGCGGGTGAAGGGGTCGAGCTCGTCGGGGTCGAAGTCGGGCCCGTAGAGCTGCTTGCCCTGCCGGGAGGAGGCCATCGCGAGCAGGCTCCAGTAGTCCTCGAAGTCGGTCTTGAAGAACTGCGGCACCGGCACCTGCAGCGTGTCGTCGACCGTGTGGCCGAGCCCGTCGAGCAGGCGGGCGGCGGCCTCGACTGCTTCCCGGGTCTGCGGGTCGGTGGCCCGGGCGAGCGGCGAGTCGACCATCATGCCGATGCGCAGCCGACGCGCGCCGGGGCCCTCGACGAGACCGACCGGCGGGAGCTTGCGGGCCGGCTGGTGCTGCTCGGCGGCGGCGAGGAAGGTCGCGGTGTCGCGCACGGTGCGGGTGAGCACGCCGTTGACGACGAGCTGGACCGGGAGCTTGTCGGTGCTCGGGTCACCGAGCAGCCGACCCCGGGTGACCTTGAGCCCCACGAGACCGCAGGCCGCCGCGGGGATGCGGATCGAGCCACCGCCGTCGTTGCCGTGGGCGATGGGCAGCGCTCCGGAGGCGACGAGCGCGGCCGTGCCGCCGGAGGACCCGCCCGAGGAGTAGCCCGTGGCCCAGGGGTTGCGGGTGATGCGCCCGCCGGGGCGCTCGGTCGTCGCCGTCCAGCCGAAGGGCGGGCAGGTCGTCGTCGCGATGGGCACGACACCGGTGGACAGGTACTGCCGGACGAAGGGGCCGTCCGCACGGCCGGGCCGGTCCGGCAGCGCGTCCGACCCCATGCGCATGGGCAGGCCCTCGACAGTGACATTGTCCTTGAAGGCGGTCGGCACCCCGGTGAAGGGGGCGGGCGTCCCCTGCGGCACGTGCGCCGCCCGGCGGCGAGCACGGTCGTGGTCGTCCACGGTCGTCGCGCCGAGCACCGGGTCGACCTGGGCGACCCGGGCGATGGCGGCCTCGACCGCCTCGCCCGCACTGATCTCACCCGCTCGGATCGCCGCGGCCACCCCGGTCGCGTCGAGCGTGCCGAGCGCGTCGTCGGTGAAGGCACTGACCCGCCGGGACTCGTGGCTCTCGCGGATCTCCTCGTGGGCGGGCGTGGGGTGGGTCTCCGTCGTCATCTCCACGATGTTACTCGCAGGTCACGACCGGGGGTGGTGTCCCCCTTCGTGCCCTGAGGAGGCCGCCCGCGGCCGTCTCAAAGACCCGCGCCGTGAGGAGGCCGCTCGCGGCCGTCTCGAAGACCCGCGCCCTGAGGAGGCCGCCCGCGGCCGTCTCGAAGACCCGCGCCCTGAGGAGGCCGCCCGCGGCCGTCTCGAAGGGTCAGACGTCCGACCGGTGGAAGTTGGCGAAGGACCGGCTGGCCGTCGGGCCGCGCTGCCCCTGGTAGTGCGAGCCGAAGGCCGCGGAGCCGTACGGGTGCTCCGCCGGCGAGGAGAGCCGGAAGAAGCACAGCTGCCCGATCTTCATGCCGGGCCACAAGCGGATCGGCAGGGTCGCGACGTTGCTGAGCTCGAGCGTCACGTGACCGGAGAAGCCCGGGTCGACGAAGCCGGCCGTCGCGTGCGTCAGCAGGCCGAGCCGGCCGAGCGACGACTTGCCCTCGACGCGCGCTGCCAGGTCGTCCGCCAGCGAGACCGTCTCGAGCGTCGAGCCCAGGACGAACTCCCCCGGGTGGAGCACGAAGCCCTCGTCCGGCTCGACCTCGATGAGCCGGGTGAGATCGGGCTGGTCGGCCGCCGGGTCGATGACCGGGTACTTGTGGTTGTCGAAGAGCCGGAAGAACTTGTCGAGCCGGACGTCGACACTGCTGGGCTGGACCATCGTCGGGTCCCACGGGTCGAGCACGACCCGCCCCGCGTCGATCTCGGCCCGGATGTCCCTGTCGGAGAGCAGCATGGCCCCGAGACTAGAGCGCGCCGGGCCTCACTGGGTGAAGGTGATGTCGACCGGCTCGGTCGGGACGTGGTCGATGACGACGGCCGTGACCGGCGAGCCGGCCCCGCCGGACCGCTCGAAGGTGATGCCGTCCATGGGGTAGGCCGGCAGCCCCTCCTGGCTCATGTCGATGCCGTCCTCGGGGTCGATGGCGACCCGGGGTCCGGTCTCCCAGGCGTTGGGCTCACCCTCAACCGCCCAGAAGCGGACGGGGACGCCCTCGGCATTGGTCGCCTTGGTCATCGCCTCCCAGTCCATCTGACCGGGGATCTCGATGCGCACCCCGCCCTTGGGTGTCAGCACGACGCCCTCGCGGTAGGCGTCGACGATCTGGCGCTCGCGCCCGGCCGAGGGCTCCCACACGCTGCCGGTGGCGAAGGGGGTGGGGTTGGGGTTGGTCGGCGTCGCCGCGCTCTGGTCCGAGCGGCTCGCCGGGGGCGTGGGGTGGTCGGCGCCCACCGAGAGGGCGATGCCGCCGGCGACGACCCCCACGGCCACCGCGGCCGCGCCGGCCAGGAGCCAGGCGCGGCCGCCCCTCCTCCCCCGGGTCCCGGCCTGGGAGCGGGCCCCCTGCACCCGCTCCCAGGCAGCCTGCCGCTGCGCGTCCGTCGGCCCGGGCACGTCGGCCCGCAGCTCACGCAGCGCGTCCATCTCCGGCCCGTCGAGCAGGCCGATCTCGTCAGTGGTCATCGTGGGTCCCCCTGGTGTCGTCGAGTGCGGCCCGCACGATGCGGCGGGCGCGGTTGAGCCGGGAGCGCACCGTCCCGACCGGCAGATCGAGGGCCTGGGCGACCTCGGCGTAGGTGAGCTCGGCGTGGGCGACGAGCAGCAGCACGTCGCGGTCGCCGTCGGAGAGCTCGGCGAGGGCGGCGGCGAGCGCCGGCTGCCGGGACTGCGAGTCGACGCGGTCGATGACGCGATCGGTCTCGTCCGCACCGGTGACGTGCGGGTCGGCCCCGGTCCGGGCCCAGGCCCGGTAGGCCAGCACCTCGTCGCGGTGGTGCCGTGAGAGCAGGTTGCTCGCGATGCCGAAGATCCATCCCCGCAGCACTCCCCGCTCCGGGTCGAAGGTGTGCGCGCGGGTCACGGCCTGGACGAAGGTCTCGCTCGCGAGATCGTCCGCGATGTCGGCGGGCACCCGTCGGGCGAGGTAGCGGTAGACGTCGGCGTGGTGCCGGTCGAAGACCTCCGCGGCCGGCACTCCCCCGATGTTCGGCGGCTGCCGCAGCGCCGTGACCTGCCCCATCGGCGGCCTCCTCGTCTCCGTCCCCAGTGTGCTCACACCTGTACTTGCCCGCAGGGCGAAGGGGGGTTCACGCCCCCCTTCGGCGGGCCGGGACGCAGAAGGGCCGCACCCCACCGGGTGCGGCCCTCCAGTCATGCGGAGCCGGTGACGGGAATCGAACCCGCGTGTCCAGCTTGGGAAGCTGGCGCTCTACCATTGAGCTACACCGGCGAGCACGCTCCTGAGCGTGCAGCGCGGACATCGTAACCCACGCCGCCGCCCCCTTCGCGAGGCCCTCGTCCTCCTGTTGCCGCCGGAATCCTCTCCCTTCGAGACGGCGCTGGCGCGCCTCCTCAGGGAGCGGGCAGGGCGTGAAACTAGCGCGCCTCCTCAGGGAGCGGGCAGGGCGTGGACCTGGCGCGCCTCCTCAGGGAGCAGGCAGGGCGTGAACCTGGCGCGCCTCCTCAGGGAGCGGGCGGCACGTGTGGGTCGCGTCACCTCATCCCGCGCTTGCTCCCGCAAGCAGACGAGGGTGATGATGGTCCAAACATCAGTAAGCGCTTGCTTACAACGCTGGAGCCGGTCCCCGCCGGCGTCACCCCCTTCGACCAGGAGAGACATCCCATGGGTCACTACAAGAGCAACCTGCGCGACATCGAGTTCAACCTCTTCGAGGTCTTCGGTCGCGACGAGGTCCTGGGCCAGGGCCCCTACGAGGCCGTCGACGCCGACACCGCGCGCGAGATGCTCAAGGAGTACGCGCGCCTTGCGGAGAACGAGCTGGCCGAGTCCTTCGCCGACGCCGACCGCAACCCCCCGGTCTTCGACCCGGAGACCTCCTCGGTGCAGATGCCCGAGGCCTTCAAGAAGTCCTACAAGGCCTTCCAGGACGCCGGCTTCTGGTCCCTCGACCTGCCCGCCGAGCTCGACGGCACCGTCGCCCCGCCGTCCCTGCGCTGGGCGATGAACGAGCTCGTCCTCGGCGCCAACCCGGCCATCGGCATGTTCGGCGCGAGCTACTCCTTCGCCAAGCTGCTCTTCCTCCTCGGCAACGACGAGCAGAAGAAGCTCGCGAAGTGGATCGCCGAGAAGGGCTGGCACTGCACCATGGTGCTCACCGAGCCCGACGCCGGCTCGGACGTCGGCGCCGGCCGGACCAAGGCCACGGACAACGGTGACGGCACCTGGAACATCGAGGGCGTCAAGCGGTTCATCACCTCGGCCGAGTCGGACATGACCGACAACGTCGTCCACTTCGTCCTCGCCCGCCCCGAGGGCGCCGGCCCGGGCACCAAGGGCCTGAGCCTCTTCATCCTCACCAAGTACGACGTCGACCTCGAGACCGGTGAGCTCGGCGAGCGCAACGGCGTCTACGTCACCAACGTCGAGAAGAAGATGGGCCTGAAGGTCTCCACGACCTGCGAGGTCACCTTCGGCGAGAAGCACGCCGCGGTCGGCACCCTCTTCGGCGACGTCCACGACGGCATCGCCCAGATGTTCCGCGTCATCGAGAATGCCCGGATGATGGTCGGCACCAAGGCCATCGCCACCCTCTCGACCGGCTACCTCAACGCGCTCGAGTACGCCAAGGAGCGCGTCCAGGGCGCCGACCTGACGACGCCGGCCAAGGACGCCCCGCGCGTGACGATCACCCACCACCCCGACGTGCGCCGCAGCCTCATGCTGCAGAAGGCCTACGCCGAGGGCCTGCGTGCGCTCGTCACGCTCACCTCGAGCCAGCAGGACACCGTCGACATCGAGCAGCTCGCCACCGGCTCCGAGGCAATCGCCGACGACTCCCCCGCCGCGATGGCCAACCGGGTCAACGACCTGCTCCTGCCGATCGTCAAGGGCTTGGGCTCCGAGCGGGCATGGACCCTGCTCGGTACCGAGTCGCTGCAGACCTTCGGTGGCTCCGGCTTCCTGCAGGAGTACCCGATCGAGCAGTACGTCCGCGACGCCAAGATCGACACCCTCTACGAGGGCACGACGGCCATCCAGGGACAGGACTTCTTCTTCCGCAAGATCGTGCGTGACAACGGCCAGGCGCTGGGTCACATCGCGATGCAGATCCAGGAGTTCGCCCAGGACGTCGACGCGCAGGGTGGTGCGCTCAAGCACGAGCGCGAGCTGCTCGGCCAGGGCCTGGAAAACGTCCAGGGCATCCTCGGCGCGATGTTCCAGGCGCTCATGGCCTCCGACCCCAAGCAGGAGGGCTCGGACATCACCAACATCTACAAGGTGGGTCAGAACACCTCGCGTCTGCTGCTCGCGGCCGGTGACCTCGTCGTCGGCTGGCTGCTGCTGCGCCAGGCCGCCGTCGCCACCGAGGCCCTCGAGGCCGGCGCGCAGGGCAAGGACAAGGACTTCTACACGGGCAAGGTCGCCGCGGCGAGCTTCTTCGCCAAGAACGTCCTCCCGCTCCTGGCCGGCGAGCGCGCCATCGCCGAGGCCACGGACAACACCCTCATGGACGTGCCGGAGTCGGCCTTCTGATCGAGGTCGTCCCATGACGAAGGGGGAGGTCCCGCCAACTCGGCGGGACCTCCCCCTTCGTCGTGCTCGCGCTGGTCAGTAGCGACGCTCGTCCCGGACCACCGTCTCGCGACGACGGTTGGTGAGCAGGAAGCTCAAGATGATCGCGAGGACGCCCAGAGCGATGGCGATCCACCCCAGGGCGCCGACGTCGAGACCCGCGATCGACATGTCGCCGTTGTAGGCGAAGACGATGACGAGTCCCACGAGCAGCAGGAAGATCCCGACTCCGATGTACATGTGGTACTCCTGTCCTCCGGGCTCACAGCCGGTTGGTGGTTTCGGTGGGGTCGACACGATCGGCCGGCAGGTGCCGGCCGCGCGGGTCATGGGTGTCGGTGCGGACGGCGTGCCGCGTCGCGACGCGCGTGGACTTGCGCGGGCGGTCGACGAGGAAGAAGCCCACGAGCATGAGCAGGCTGAAGACCACGATGAAGATCCAGAACAGCGCTTCGCCCCCCATGGGCCACTCCTTCGATCGACGGTGCGCCCACAGTAGCGCGGCACGTCCGGGTCAGTCGTCGCGGCTGAGCTCGGCGAGGTGCCGGTTGTAGGCCTCGAGCTCGGCGTCACCGTCGCGGTCGGCGCGTCGGTCACGGCGGGTCGACTCCCGGGCGTCGCTGCGCATCCACTGCCAGGCGACGCCGATGGCCAGCACGAGAGTCGGCGCCTCGCCGACGCCCCAGGCGATGGCGCCCCCGGTGCGCTGGTCGGCGAGCGGGTCGGTCATCCACGGCAGGTTGAGCCGCCCGAAGTAGTCCGGCGCGAGCAGGTCGGTCGACTGCGTGAGGATCACGCCGAAGAAGGCGTGGAAGCTGATCGTCGCGAGCAGCACGACGAAGAGCGCGATCGGGGGCCACCGCTTCGGCCCGGGGTCGATGCCGATGAGCACCCAGACGAAGAGGTACCCCGACATGACGAAGTGGGCCATCATCAGCACGTGCCCGGTGTGGGTGCTCATCGCCAGCTCGAAGAGCGGGCTGTAGTAGAAGATCGCCAGGCTGAAGAAGAAGAGCGAGGCCGCGACCGCCGGGTTGGCCAGCACCCGCAGGTAGGGCGAGTGGACCGACGCGAGGATGAGCTCGCGGGGCCCGAGCGTCTTGTCCCGGCGCGCCGGCAGTGCCCGCAGGGCGAGGGTGATCGGCGCCCCCGGCACCATGAGGAGCGGCGCGATCATCGCCACACCCATGTGCTCGACCATGTGCCAGCTGAAGAGCACCTTGCCGTAGACCCCCGGCCCGGCCGACGTGAAGTAGAAGAAGACCGCCCAGCCGAGCACCCAGCTGATCGTGCGGAGCACCGGCCACTCGTCACCGCGGGCACGCAGCCGCAGCACCCACCGGACGTAGACGAGGACCGCGATGACCGAGACGGTGAACCACAGCCAGTCCACCTGCCACGACGTGAGCCAGCTCGTCGACGACGGCGGCCCCGGGTCGGGGTAGCCCGAGAGGTCGTAGACGATGGCATTGGCCGGCGCCTCCTGCGCCGTCTCCGGCGTCGGGGTGCGCCCGACGGCGACACCCAGCCCCATGGCGGCAGCCATGACGACGACCTCACCGGTCGCCAGCCGGACGAAGGGGGCGACCCCCTCGGCGCCGGCCTCGAGTGCCGCGATGGTGCGGGAGCGGTGCCACCACCCGATGACCCCGAGGATGATCGCGGCGACGGCCTTGAGGATGAGCAGCACGCCGTAGCGCGAGTCGAGCCCCCCGAGACCGCCGATGTTGATCCACGTCGCGAGCAGACCGGAGCCGACGAGCAGGGCGAAGCACCAGGCCGCGATGCTCGAGTAGCGCCTCGTGGTGACCGCCAGGTGCGACCCGCCCGCTCCCTGAGGCGGCCGAAGGGAGGGACGCACCACGAGCAGCGCGACGAGCCCACCGATCCACACCGTCGCCGAGACGAGGTGGAAGGCGAGCGCGTTGACCCCGCTCATGTGGTCGAGGCTGGCCGCGGAGTGCCCGGAGAGGGCGAGCGGCAGCAGCGCGAGGACGGAGCCGGCGGCGGCCCAGGCCAGCGCCCCCTTCGTCCGGGCCAGCGGAGCAGCGACCGCGACGACGGCGACGATCGCGGAGGAGATGACCGCTGTGCGGGTGCTGTCGAGCTCCCAGACGAAGGCGGTCAGCTGGGAGAGGTAGGTGCCGTCGGTGAGCGGGATGCCGGCGAGCGAGGCGAAGTCCGTGAGCATCCGCCCGACGCCGGCGAGGAACCAGACGATCGCCGCCCCACCCGCGACCTGGGCGAGCGTCTCGCGGCGCGAGGTCCGGGTCGTCTCCGGGACGAGGAAGGCCCCGACGACGAGGGCGCCGACGGTCACCGCGGCCGCGGCGTCGTGCACGACCCGCAGCACCGGCAGGGACCACCGGACGAAGGCGCCCGGGTCACCGAGCTCGAGCGGCGCGGCGCCACCACCGAAGGCGGTGGCCGCGACGACGGCGACGATCGAGACGACCCCGAGGATCCCGAGCGGTGACGTCGTGGTGCGAGCGGTGCCCGGGGAGGAAGACATGCCCTCTAATCTAGGCAACTGGCCCCACCCGCCCGGCACCGCCCACCACGACGAAGGGAGCGATCGTGCCCGCCTCATCCGACGAGCTCAGCACGAGCGTCATCCGCATGCTGCGCATGCTGCACGCGACCCGTGCCCGGGCCCCACGGGTCCACCCGAGCGTCGAGCCCAGTCACCACTCGGTGCTCGTCGCCGTGCGTGAGCACCCGAGCCGCGTCGGCGACATCGCCGAGCGCAACCTCACGGATGCCTCGACCGTGAGCCGGCAGGTCAGCCACCTCACCGGCCTCGGGCTCCTCGCCAAGGTCCCGGACCCCGCGGACGGCCGGGCCCAGCTCGTCGCGCTCACCGACGAGGGGGCCGCCCTCCTCGATGAGCTCGTCGCCCGCCGCGAGGCGTGGTTCGCCGACCTGCTCGGCGACTGGAGCGAGGGCGACATCAGCGCCTTCATCGCCTACGTCGACCGCTTCTGCGATGCCGTGGCGGCCGACGAGCGTCACCGGCCCTGACCTGAGGCAACCCGGCACTCCGTCCGGGCGTCTGCAAGGATGACCAGCGTCCTACGCCACGCTCTGGGGGAACCCGCAATGTCGCACCGTCGCACCGCACTCACGGCACTCGTCCTCACCACGACCGCCGCTCTCGCGGCCGCCCCGGCCCTCGCTGCGCCGGCCCAGCCGTCCGCACCCACCGAGATCGACGTCATCTGCGATGGCATCGGTGCCGACACGGTGACGGTCACCGGCGACCTGTCCCGCGGAGGGACCGCCGAGATCACCGACGGCCCGCTGACGGTCGTCGGCCGCCCCGGCTTCACCGGCCAGGACGCCTCCGGCCACCAGGTGAGGATCGAGCCGAGTGGCACCGGCGCGACGTGCACGGCGACCACCGACTCCGTCTCCACGGACATCACCAAGCTGCTGCCCGCCACCCAGGCCCTCAAGGCCCAGACGACCGGCAAGGTCACCGGCCGGCTCACCTTCACCGTCGAGGTGGACGACACCCCGCCGCCCGCCGCGCAGCGCTCCGCCGAGCCCTACGCCGCCGCCGCCAGCCTCCCCTTCGAGTCGGAGCTGCGCAGCTACCTCAACTCCCGCCCCGGCGCCGTCGGGGTCGCCGTGCGCGTCCCCGGCTCGGGTCGCTCGTGGACCTACACCAAGACCTCCTCGCGCAATGTCACGGCGAGCATCGTCAAGGTGCACATCATGTCCGCCGTGATGATGAAGGCGCAGGACGCCGGTCGCGGCCTCACCTCCTGGGAGAAGTCCCAGATCGTGCCGATGATCCGCAACAGCGACAACAACGCGACGACGGCGCTCTTCAACCACATCGGCGGCCGCAGCGGGCTCGACCGGGCCGCCGACCGTCTCGGTCTCGACCAGACCTACGCCGACCCCTACAACCACTGGGGCCTGACGAGCACGACGGCCGCCGACCAGGCCGAGCTCATGGAGCACTACGCCCGCCCCTCCAAGGCGCTCAGCTACACCAACCGGATGTACGGCCTCACCCAGATGCGCAACATCAACTCCTCTCAGGACTGGGGCGTCACGGCCGGTGCGCCCTCCGGCTCGGTGGCCCTGAAGAACGGCTGGCTCCCGCGCACCGACGGCTGGCACGTCAACAGCATCGGTTGGGCCAAGGTCAGCTCGACCGACTACACGATCGCGGTCCTCACCCACGACAACCCGGGCGCCATGAGCACCGAGATCTCCACCATCGAGGGCGTCTCGCGGATCGTCTACAAGAACCGCGCCCAGCTCAAGGCCCCCACCCCCCCGCAGCCCGACCCGCGCGGCCGCTCCGGTGACTTCACCGGCGACGGCAAGGTCGATCTCATGGGGCGCAACCAGAGCGGACGCGTCTACGTCCACAACGGCGACGGCAACGGCGACTTCGCGGCCCGCCGCTCGGTCGGCACCGGCTTCGCCGACGCCGACTGGTTCGGCCACGCCGGCGACGTCAACCGCGACGGCAGGTCCGACGTCCTCGTCCGTCGCGGCGACGGCCGCCTCCAGCTGATGCTCACGACCGCCTCCGGCCAGCTCGGCACCCCCAAGACGATCGCGACCGGCTGGGACGCCTACACCGACCTCGCCTCGGGCGGGGACGTCGACGGCAACGGCCGACTCGACGTCATCAACCGTCGCGCCAGCGGCTCCACCGACCAGTACGAGCTCTCCGACTCCGGCACGCTGCGCTTCGTGCGCCGCTACGGTGTCCCGGCGAAGTGGTACCAGAACATCGAGCTCGTCCCCGACGTCAACGGCGACGGCCGCGACGACCTGCGCGGCGTCTCCTCCGGTGGCCGGATGCGCACGTGGACCTCGACCGGCACCGACTGGACGATGACGACGAAGACGTCGACCGGCTGGGACCGCTACCGGACCGTCGCCGTGCCGGGTGACGCCGGCGGCGCCGACAACAAGCAGGGCGACATCGTCGCGGTCCGCCCGAACGGCGACTCCCTGCTCTACTTCGCCGGCAAGGGCGGCAGCCACACCAACTACCCGCGCGACATCACGCCGAGCATGGACGTGCTGCCCATCGTCTTCTGACGGCCGGCACGACGAAGGGGGCGCACCGGGTGCGCCCCCTTCGTCGTGCCCAGCAGCCGGTCAGGCCCAGAGGAAGGCCGTCCCCGGGTCGTGGAGCAGGGCGGCCACGTCGGCGAGCAGCTTGGAGCCCAGCTCGCCGTCGACGAGGCGGTGGTCGAAGGAGAGCGCCAGCTGGGTCACCCAGCGCGGCTCGATCGACTCGCTGCCGTCGGCGGCCGTGACGACCCACGGCGTGCGGCGCACCGCACCGAAGGCGAGGATCACCGCTTCGCCCGGGTTGAGGATCGGCGTGCCCGTGTCGACGCCGAAGACGCCGACATTGGTGATCGTCGCCGTGCCGCCGGCCMGGTCGGCCGGCGGCGTGCGGCCCTCGCGGGCGGTGCCGACGAGGTCGCCAAGCGCAGCGGCCAGGTCGTGCAGGGAGCGCTGGTCGGCGCCCTTGATGTTGGGCACGAGGAGCCCGCGCGGGGTTGCCGCGGCGATGCCGAGGTTGACCGAGCCGTGCAGCACGATCTCCTGCGCGGCCTCGTCCCAGCTGGCATTGGCCTCGGGGTGACGGCTCAGGGCCAGGGAGAGCGCCTTGGCGACGACGAGCAGCGGCGTCACCTTGACGTCGGCGAAGGCCCGGTCGCGCTTGAGCCGGTCGACGAGGTCCATCATCGCCGTGACGTCCACGGTGATGAACTCCGTGACGTGCGGGGCGGTGAAGGCGGACGCGACCATCGCCCCGGCCGTCGCCTTGCGCACCCCCTTGATGGGGATGCGCACCTCCTCGCCCGGCGTCCCAGCGAGAGTCCCACCGGTCCCTGAGGAGGGCGCCCCGCGCCCGTCTCGAAGGGCCGAGGCCGCGCCCTCGACGTCAGCCCGGGTGACGATCCCACCGTCACCCGACGGCGCGACCGCCTGCAGGTCGACGCCGAGGTCCTTGGCGAGCTTGCGCACCGGCGGCTTGGCCAGGGCACGCGGCGGTCGAGCGTCTCGAAGGGCAGGGACCGGAGGTGGGCCTCCCGCAGCCGGCGCCGGTGCCGCCGACCCCTGAGGGGCGAGGCCGTCCGCGGCCGAGTCGACTCGACGGGACGTGCGGGCTCGACGTCGCGTGCTGCCGGCTTTGGCGCCGTAGCCGACGAGGTTCGGGCCAGCAGCCTCCTCCGCCTCGCCGGACACGGGGGCAGCCGGCTCCGGGTCGGCGCCGCCGACCTCGACGGCGATGATCGGGGCACCGACGTCGACGGTGTCGCCCTCGGCGGCGAGCAGCTCGACGACCGTGCCCGCGAAGGGGATCGGCAGCTCGACGAGCGACTTGGCGGTCTCGACCTCGATGACGATGTCGTTGACGGCGACCTCGTCGCCGACCTTGACCTTCCAGGTGGTCACCTCGGCCTCGGTGAGGCCCTCACCGGGGTCGGGCAGGTTGAAGTTCTTGACGGCCACAGTGGTCTCCTGGTCAGTGCTCGAACGAACGATCGACGGCGTCGAGGACACGGTCGAGAGTCGGGAGGAACTCCTCCTCGAAGCGGCTCGGCGGGTAGGGGATGTTGTACCCGCCGACCCGCAGCACCGGTGCCTCGAGGTGGTAGAAGCACTCCTCCTGGACCCGGGCGGCGATCTCGGCACCGAGGCCGACGAAGGTCTGGGCCTCGTGGACGATGACGGCGCGGCCGGTCTTGCGCACCGACGCGGTGATCGTCGGCAGGTCGAGCGGGCTGAGCGAGCGCAGGTCGATGACCTCGAGGCTGCGGCCCTCCTCCTCGGCGGCGGCTGCCGCCTGCAGGCAGGTCTTGACCATCGGGCCGTAGCACAGCAGCGTCAGGTCGCTGCCCTCCTTGGCCACGCGGGCGTCGTAGAGACCGAGGTCCGGGGCACCCCCTTCGTCGATCTCGGTCTCGCCGCGCTCGTGGTAGCGGCGCTTGGGCTCGAAGAAGATCACGGGGTCGTCGGTCTCGATCGCCTGCTGGATCATCCAGTAGGCATCGGCCGCGTTGCTGCACGAGACGACCCGCAGACCGGCGGTGTGCGCGAAGTAGGCCTCGTTTGACTCGCTGTGGTGCTCGACCGCACCGATGCCGCCACCGCAGGGGATGCGGATGACCATCGGCACCTTGAGGTGGCCGAGGGAGCGGGCGTGCATCTTGGCGACCTGGCTGACGATCTGGTCGAAGGCCGGGTAGACGAAGCCGTCGAACTGGATCTCGACGACCGGGCGGTAGCCGCGCAGGGCGAGCCCGACCGCCGTGCCGACGATGCCGGACTCGGCGAGCGGGGTGTCGAGCACGCGGTGCTCGCCGAAGTCCTTCTGCAAGCCTTCGGTGATGCGGAAGACGCCGCCGAGCTTGCCGACGTCCTCACCCATGAGGACGACCTTGGGGTCGCGCTCCAAGGCGCGACGCAGGCCGGCGTTGAGGCCCTTGGCGAGGGAGAGGCGCTGGCCGCTCATCGGGCGTCTCCTTCCTCGGCGAAGCCGGCGTGGTAAGCGAGGAACTCCTCGCGCTCGGCGTCCACGACGGGGTGGGGCTCGGTGTACTGGTGGTCGAACATCGTCGGTAGCTCCGGGTCGGGCATCTCCTGGCAGGCCTTGCGCACCCGCGCCGCGATCTCGTCGGCCTCGGCGTCGACGGCGCCGAAGAACTCCGCCTCGGCGTGCCCGCGCTCCTCCATGAAGCCGCGCATGCGCTTGATCGGGTCCTTGTGCTTCCAGATCTCGACCTCGGCGTCGCTGCGGTACTTCGTCGGGTCGTCGGAGGTCGTGTGCGCGCCCATCCGGTAGGTGTAGGCCTCGATGAGCGTCGGTCCCTGGCCGCTGCGCGCCTTGTCGAGCGCGTCCTTGGCCACGGCGTAGGTGGCGAGGGGGTCGTTGCCGTCGACGAGGACGCCGGGGAAGCCGAAGCCTCGGGCGCGCTGGTACGGCGGGATGATGAACTGCTTGTCGTTGGGCTCCGAGATCGCCCACTGGTTGTTTTGCACGAAGAAGACGACCGGCGCGTTGGTCACGGCCGCGAAGACGAGCGCCTCGTTGAAGTCGCCCTGGCTCGTGCCGCCGTCACCGGTGAAGGCCATGACCGCTGCGTCCCGCTCGGGGTCGCCGGTGCCCATGGCCCCGTCGGCCGTGATGCCCATGGCGTAGCCGACCGCGTGGAGCATCTGGTTGCCGATGACGATCGTGTAGAGGTGGAAGTTGTTTTCGTTGGAGTCCCACCCGCCGTGGTTGACGCCGCGAAACATGCCGAAGAGGCTCACCGGGTCGACGCCGCGGCACCAGGCGACGCCGTGCTCGCGGTAGCCGGGGAAGGCGTAGTCGTGGGGGCGCAGGGCGCGACCGGCGCCGACCTGGGCGGCCTCCTGGCCGAAGAGGCTCGGCCACAGACCGAGCTCGCCCTGACGCTGGAGGGCGAAGCCCTCTGCGTCGATGCGGCGCACGAGGACGAGGTCGCGGTAGATCGTGCGCGCGTCCTCGCTCGTCATCTCTTCGACGATCTGCGCGTAGGGCGCATTGGTCGCATTGGTCTCCAGGCGGTTGCCGTCAGCGTCGACGAACTGGACCATCTCCGGGTTGTCGTCGGAGAAGTGCCCGGTGATCTGGGAGGGGGGCGTCGGCCCCATCTCCGGCGAGGGCTCGAAGGCCCCTGCCACGTGTCCTCGGGTCCCGGCGTGGCCGGCGACGTCGCTGTCGCTCACTGCTGCTCCCTTCGGCCCGGCTCGAGGGGTCACCTCGCCGCGGCCACGTGAGGACGTCGTCGTCGACGCCTCGATCGGCTGCGGCGGGCGTGTGACCCGAGCCACAGTTCATTGGCGTGAGCCAACCTAGCGTCTCAGCAGGTGGACACCCAAACCGGGTCCGGGCCACTGGGCGGAGGGGGCTAGGGTGCGCGCATGGACACCCCGCGGCTGCGCTCCGCCCTCGACCAGGTCCCTGCCTACGTGGCCGGCAAGCCGCCCGCCGCACGCGAGGGGCTGACGGTCTACAAGGTCTCCTCGAACGAGAACCCGAACCCTCCGCTCCCTTCGGTCGTCGACGTCATCGCGGCCGCGGCGACCGAGGTCAACCGCTACCCCGACATGGGGGTCACCGCGCTCACCGACGCCCTCGCCGCGCACCTCGAGGTGCCACGCGAGCAGATCGCGACCGGCACCGGGTCGGTGGGTGTGCTCGCGCAGATCATCCAGTCGACGTGCGACCCGGGCGACGAGGTCGTCTACGCCTGGCGCTCCTTCGAGGCCTACCCGATCGTCGTGGCGATCGCCGGCGCCGTGTCGGTCCAGGTGCCGCTCACCGCCGACCAGCGCCACGACCTCGACGCCATGGCCGCGGCGATCACCGACCGCACCCGCGTCGTCCTCGTGTGCACGCCCAACAACCCGACCGGCCCGTCGGTGACCCACGCGGAGCTGGAGGCCTTCATCGCCAAGGTCCCCCGTGACGTCCTCGTCGTCGTCGACGAGGCCTACCTCGAGTTCGTCGAGGGCGAAGGGGAGGTCGACGGCCTCGCGCTGCGGCGCGAGCACGACAACGTCATGCTGCTGCGCACCTTTTCCAAGGCCTACGGGCTGGCCGGCCTGCGCGTCGGGTACGCGGTCGCGCCGGAGCCGGTGGCCGAGGCGCTGCGCAAGACGGCAACCCCCTTCGGCGTCAACCTGCTCGCCCAGGCCGCCGCGATCGCCTCGCTCGAGGCCAAGGACGAGCTCGACGTGCGGGTCAAGGGCATCGTCGCCGAGCGCGAGCGGGTGCTGGCCGCGCTGCGTGAGGCGGGCTGGCAGATGACCGACAGCCAGGCCAACTTCGTGTGGTTCCCGCTCGGCGAGCGCACGGGTGACTTCGTCGCGGCGTGCACGGAGGCGGGCCTGTCGGTGCGCCCCTACGGCACCGAGGGCGTGCGGGTGAGCATCGGCGAGACCGAGGCCAACGACCGGCTCATCGAGGTGGCCCGGGCCTTCGGACCCGCCTGACGCATCTCCCTGGGCACATCACCAAACCCCTCCACATTTCCCTAGGGAAATACCCACCCACTCCACATTTCCCTAGGGAAATACCCACCCACTCCACATTTCCCTAGGCAAATCACCACCCCTTCCACATTTCCCTAGGCAAATACCCGACCCCCTGGGTATTTGCCTAGGGAAATTCGTCAGGCCAGGGCATGGACGAGCGGGCGTCAGGTGAGGCCGCGGGCTCGCGCGGTCGCCTTGTCGTCGACCTCCCGCTGGATCTGGCGCTCGTCCTCGAAGTCGTCCCAGACGACCCGGACGAAGTCCCACCCGATGGAGCGCAGATCCTCCTCACGGGCCAGCTCGTCCTCCTTGACCTCCGGCGAGACGTACTTGACCTGCCCGTCGAACTCCACGGCCAGCATGAGCTCCTCGTTGGCGAAGTCCATCCGGTAGCTGCGGCCCGCCACGGTCTGCCAGACCTGTGGCTCGAAGTCCCAACGGCTGCCGCGCAGCACGGCCGCGGTGAGCGTCTCCCCCGGCGACTCGTGCTTCGGCTCCAGGTGCACCAGGGCCTCTCTGGCCTGCCCCACGCCCGTGGCCCCTCGGGCCGCATCGAGAGCCGCGGCGATCTCGCCCCGGGTGCACAGCCCATGACGAAGGGCGTGATCGCCGGCCGCGAGCGCGGCCAGCGGGTTGTTGCTCATGGCCGTACCGACGACGGCCCAGGCGGGCGAAGCGCTGCGGAGGGTGCCGAGGCCCGGCACCTGCACCTCGACGCAGGCCAGCTGGTCGAGGTCGACCCCGGTGACCCGCACCCCCTTCGTCGTCCGGCCGTGAGCACCACCTGCCGTGCCGATCTCGACCCGGCCGAGATCGGCCCGCACCAACGGCAGACCGAGGACGACGGCCGCGGTGTGGCGGATGGCGACCGCACCCTCGGCCTGCGACCTGAGGACGGCGGCCGCGCGGATCCGGTG
This sequence comes from Janibacter sp. RAF52, assembly GCF_052114035.1. Classification (NCBI taxonomy): domain Bacteria; kingdom Bacillati; phylum Actinomycetota; class Actinomycetes; order Micrococcales; family Intrasporangiaceae; genus Janibacter; species Janibacter sp. RAF52. Next base: position 23,456 of record NZ_JBFRDY010000013.1, read on the forward strand.
CCGCTCCTCGATCTGCGCATCCGTGCGACTCGAGTACCACCCGCGGGCCGGCTGCCAGAACAGGCCGCGGCGGACGAAGACGGCCAGATCGCGACGGGAGATGCCTCTCCCTTCGGCCTCTGCAGTGGTGAAGAGCGGCATGTCGCCGAGCTCGGACGGGGCGACGCGAAGTGGTGGCGCTGACATGCATCCACCCTGCCCAGCCGGCCACCGCCACCCTTCCAGTTATCCACAAGAGGCCGCATCTCCCTAGGGAAATGCGGCCTCTGGACCACCCAGGCTGTCATTTGCCTAGGGAGATGCGGTCTGGGGTGGCCATTTCCCTAGGGAAATGTGGCCTGGGGTGGGTATTTGCCTAGGGAAATGCGGTCGGGGGTGGGTATTTGCCTAGGGAGATGCGGGGTCAGTCGTCGAGGTCTTCCTTCTCCGGCAGGACCCAGTTGAGGATCATCGAGACGATCGTGATGACGAGGGCGCCGATGACCGCGTCCCACCAGAACTCGGTGATCTCGAAGTCGAGGCCCAGCGGCGAGGAGATCCACTCGGTGAGTTGGAGTAGGAAGGCGTTGACGACGAAGGTGAACAGCCCCAGCGTCAGGACGATGAAGGGGAAGGTCAGCACCTTGGCGATCGGCTTCACGACCGCGTTGACGACACCGAAGATCAGCGCGACGAGCACGATGGTCGCGAACTTGGAGGCGAAGGTCGCGTCACCGTCGGCCAGGTGGATCCCGTCGATGAGCCACGCGGCGACCCACAGCGCCACGGCGTTGACGCCGGTCCGAATGAGGAAGTTGGTCATGGGGCCAGCATGGCAGGCCGCGGTGATCATCGGCACAGCCCAGCGCGATCGCCGCCCACCTGTGGTCACCTAGTGGGTCATACTTGACCGGCCGGTAACGAGGGTGTGCCGGCGACGAAGGAGAGCACGATGAGTGGCGACGGCCGCCCCACCCGGCGACACGACCTGTGGGACGACGACGAGACCGGCCCGGAGTCGACCCCGGCGCGGGACGACTCGACCTCTCCGGAGCCCGCCCCGGCGGCTGCCGGAGAGCCCAGCACCCCGGCCGACGAGCAGCCCCGCCGCAGCCACCGCAGCGAGGACGACCGCGCGACGCGACGCCCTGCATGGCTGCTGCCGGTCGCCGTCCTGCTCGTGCTCGCGCTGTGCGGCGGCGGCGCCTTCGCCGCCCTGCGCGGCGGTGGCGACGACTCCGCCTGCGGCGGCCGCAAGCTCACGGTCGCCGCGACCCCCGAGATCGCCGAGCCCCTCGAGGACGCGCTGGCCAAGGTCAAGGAGAGCGACGCGTGCGCCGACTTCGACGTCACCTCGGCCTCCGCCGCCGACACGGCCCGCAACATCAACGAGGGCCAGGCCCCCGACGTGTGGATCCCCGACAGCTCGACGTGGATCGACGCCGTCGACGCGAGCAAGACCACCGGACAGTGGCTCGAGGGGCAGTCGATCGCCTCCTCCCCCGTCGTCCTCGCGTCGGGCGACGATCAGAAGGCCAAGGTCACGAAGTTTTCGTCGTGGGGGTCGCTGCTCAACAACGAGGGCGGGCTGCGGATGGCCAACCCCGACACCGACACCTCGAGCCGGCTGGCCTTCCACGCCAGCCGCATCGGCCAGCCCGAGCGGATCGGCCTGCAGACCGGTGAGCGGCTGATCTTCATGTCGCGCTTCGCCGCGCCCTCGCTCAACAAGCTCTTCGCCGACTACACCTCCGACCAGAAGGGGACCCAGCCCTTCCCCGCGTCGGAGCAGCAGATCGCGACGTACAACGAGGACAACCCCGACGTCACCCCCCTTCGCGCCGTCGTGCCGGAGAAGGGGACGCTCTCGCTCGACTACCCGTGGATCATGAACCCCGAGCTGAGCGGCGAGCTGCTCCAGCACGCCGACTCCGCCCGGACCGAGCTCGGCACGCTCGACATGCGCGAGGCGCTCACCGAGGCCGGCTTCCGCGACCCCAATGGTGCCGGCGGCCCGGAGGTGGCCGGCAGCGCCGCCCCCGACGTCACGACCCTCGAGCCCCTCGACCGCAACGAGCGGGTCGCCGCCGTCGAGACGTGGGACCGCATGCGCACCGACATGCGGATGCTCGCGGTCATCGACGTCTCCGGCTCGATGGAGTGGGACAGCCCCACTGCCGGGATGACCCGCTGGGACGTCACGAAGGGGTCGCTCACCAAGGGTGTCGGCATCCTGCCCGCCGGCAGCCAGGTCGGCGGCTGGGTCTTCAGCAGCGACCTGTCCAAGGGCAAGGACCACCGCGTGCTCGCGCCGATCAAGCGCCTCGACAGCACGAAGGGGGGCACCACCCACCGCGAGTCGCTCCGCAAGCTCATCGACGGCGGCGACAAGTACATCGGTGGCGACACGGCGCTCTACGACTCGATCTGGGCGGCCTACCAGAAGATGGTCAAGGAGTACGACCCCGACTACGTCAACTCGCTCGTCGTCTTCACCGACGGCGAGAACGACGACCCCAACGGCGGCCTGTCGCTCAACCAGCTGCTGTCGCGGCTCGACGACTCCTACGACGCCAAGCGCCCGGTCCGGGTCATCACCATCGGCATGGGCGAGGCCAGCCCGACGGCCCTGCAGAAGATCTCCGACGAGACCGGCGGCACGAGCTACATCGCCGAGACGCCGGACGACATCGAGCGGGTCTTCGTCCAGGCCCTCCTGGCCCGCAGCGGACGCTGAGCGGCGCACGAGTCACGACTGGGTCAAGGTCGCGGCGGGGTGCTCCCCGCCGCGACCGGCTCGGTGGCACGATGACCGGCACCGGGCACGCATCCAGTGCCCCTTCTGCACACCTGGAGGATGACCATGCGCCGTGCCCACGTCGCTCTCTTCGCCACGCTCGCGCTCGGCGCGAGCGCCCTGACCGCCTGCGGGTCCGACAGCCTCGAGGGCACCGACGCCGGCGGCGGCGAATCTTCGTCCGCCCAGGAGGTCACCGTGGACGAGGAGGTGGCCAAGCTCGTCCCGGAGGACGTCAAGAGCGCGGGCACGCTCAACATCGGCTCCGACGCCTCCTACGCGCCCAACGAGTTCCTCGGTGACGACGGCAAGACCGTCGAGGGCATGGACGTCGACCTCTTCAACGCGGCCGCCGCCAAGATGGGCCTGGAGACGAAGTGGAGCAATGCCTCCTTCGACTCGCTGATCCTCGGCGTGACCTCCGAGAAGTACGACGTCGCGGTCAGCTCCTTCACGATCAACGACGAGCGCAAGAAGCAGGTCAACATGATCAGCTACTTCGACGCCGGCACGCAGTGGGTCACGACGAAGGGCAACCCGGGCAAGGTCGACCCGAAGGACCCGTGCGGCGCGACCGTCGGCGTCCAGAAGGGCACCGTCCAGTTCGACGAGCTCGAGGCGCTCAACAAGAAGTGCGACGACAAGATCAAGATCGTCGTCGAGCAGGAGCAGTCCAAGGTCACCGCGAGCCTCGTCTCCGGCAAGACCGAGGCCATGTCCGCCGACTCCCCGATCAGCCTCTACGCCGTCAAGCAGCAGGGCGAGGAGCTCGAGGCCCTCGGCGACATCTACGACTCCGCCCCCTACGGCATCGTCATCCCGAAGGACCAGAAGGAGTTCGGCGAGGCCATCGCCGCCGCCTTCACGAGCATGAAGGAGGACGGCTCCTACGAGGCCATCCTCAAGAACTGGGGCAACGAGTCCGGCGGCATCGACGAGTTCGCCGTCAACCCCTGATGTCCAGCACGAGCGACGCGGCGGTCCCCCCTTCGGCAGGCGAAGGGGGGACCGCCCCCGTGTCCGAGGACGCCGGCCCCATCGACGCCGCCCCGGTCCGTCACCCGGGGCGCTGGGTCGCCCTGGTCGTCATCGCGATCGTCTTCGCGATGATCATCTCCAGCTTCGTCACCAACCCGCGGTGGGACTGGCCCTTCGCCTTCCAGGTGATGAACTACAGCCCGGTGCTCGAGGGGCTCGTCAAGGGCACGATCATCGCGACGATCGGGTCCATGCTCATCGGCGTGACGCTCGGCATCGTCATCGGCGTCATGCGACTGTCGGACAACCCGGTGCTGAAGTTCGTCGGCTTCCTCTACACGTGGTTCTTCCGCGGCATCCCGCGCCTGGTGCTCGTCGTCCTCTTCGGCACCGGCATCGGCTACCTCTACCCGAGGTTCGACATCGGGCCCTTCCCCTTCAGCCAGCAGCTCGCCGGCTGGCTCGGGATGAGCAACGACCTGACGCTCTTCACCTTCAACGTCAACCAGATCAGCAGCACCCTCATCTGGGGCATCATCGCGATGGGCCTGTCCGAGGCCGCCTACATGGCCGAGATCGCCCGCGCCGGCATCATGTCGGTCGACGAGGGGCAGCGTGAGGCCGCGGCCGCGCTCGGCATGAAGCCGAGCCTGTCGATGCGGCGCGTCATCCTGCCGCAGGCGATGCGCGTCATCATCCCGCCGACGGGCAACGAGACCATCGCGATGCTCAAGGACACCTCGCTGCTCATGGCGCTACCGCTGAGCACCGAGCTCTTCTTCCAGGCCCAGGCCATCGGCAACCGGACGCTGAAGATCATGCCGACGCTCATGGCCGCGTGCCTCTGGTACCTCGTCATCACGTCGGTCCTCATGATCGGGCAGTACTTCCTCGAGCGGCACTTCGGCCGCGGCTACGGCAACACGTCGAAGCAGGCGAAGACCGACACCAACCGGACCCGCCTCATGGGTCTGACGATCGGAGGCGGCAAGTGAGCCGGCCAGTCGTGCGCGCGGTCCAGGTGCGCAAGTCCTACGGCAGCAACGAGGTGCTCAAGGGCATCGACATGGAGGTCTCCCCCGGCGAGGTCGTCTGCCTGCTCGGGCCCTCCGGCTCGGGCAAGACGACCTTCCTGCGGTGCATCAACCAGCTCGAGGACATCCAGGCCGGACGGATCTTCGTCGACGACGAGCTCATGGGCTACCGGGAGAAGCAGGCGAAGGGGGGCCGCAAGCTCTTTCGCCTGAAGGACAAGGAGATCGCCGCCCAGCGCCGGGAGATCGGCATGGTCTTCCAGCGGTTCAACCTCTTCCCGCACATGACTGCGCTCGAGAACGTCATGGAGGCGCCCGTCCGGGTGCAGGGACGGTCGAAGGCCGAGGTGCGCGCCGAGGCGCTCGAGCTGCTCGACAAGGTGGGCCTGGGCGACAAGTCGAGCGCCTACCCGGGGCAGCTCTCCGGCGGCCAGCAGCAGCGGGTCGCCATCGCCCGGGCCCTGGCGATGCAGCCCAAGCTCATGCTCTTCGACGAGCCGACCTCGGCGCTCGACCCCGAGCTCGTCGGCGAGGTCCTCGAGGTCATGCGCGACCTGGCCGCCCAGGGCATGACGATGATCGTCGTCACCCACGAGATGGCCTTCGCCCGCGACGTCGCCGACCGGGTCGTCTTCATGGACGGCGGCGTCGTCGTCGAGCAGGGCGCGCCCAGGGAGGTCATCAACAACCCGCAGCACGCGCGGACCAAGGACTTCCTCAAGCGGCTGCGGGCCGAGCACGAGAAGGTCGCCGAGGCGGTCGCCGAGCTCGGCTGACAGGGTCAAACCCGTGTAACCCATGACAGAATCAGTTGGCGAGCAGCATGGTTTTCACATGACGCTGGGAACAATGGACGCCGCGGGCCTTCGGCGCAAAAACACCATGATTTTCAGGTCGCCCCTGTCGGCAATGGTCGCGATTGGAATCACCCTGTTCGGGGCCGGCGCCGCCGATGCACTTCGACCCGACTTTCTTACAATAATGAAAACACGACGGGTAACAACGGTTTTCCCGGCATCGACTCACTGCCCAAAACAATGAGCGCCTCCGGTAGAATTCTCGACGCGACCGGGCTTCATTGGCGCCCTGCCGAGAGGGATGGCTCCTTCATTGTTGATGTTCCGGTGGAGGAGGCCACTTCCCCACAGAGCGTTTCGCTCGAACTTCCAGAAGGGTTCGTCGAGGAATGGATCGACCAAGTGATGTGCGATCCTCTCAACGGCTTGGGTCGCTGCTCCCGGTCAGTTGAGAAGGAAGTGATCTGGTTGATTGGCGATCTATTGCACGAGGCCTTGGCTGCCGGAATCAGTCCACCTCAAAGTGTCCGATTGCGGCGCCTGAAGAACGGCAAGCTATCCCTGCTCCGCAATGAGCGTCCCCAGGCTGCCCCACTTCCAAGCGACGACACCTTCGCTTGGCATACGGAAGCGCCCGGCGAGCGGGGCTAACACCTGGCGTAGGGTGACGCGGTGCGCCGCCTCCAGGGCCTGCTGGCCGACACCCGCCCCCTGAAGGTCCCGGCATACCGACGGCTCTTCACCGCGCAGATCGTCACCGTCATCGGGGCGCAGCTGACGGTCGTCACGGTGCCCGCGCAGATCTACTCGATGACCGGGTCGAGCGCCTACGTCGGGCTCACCGGCGTCTTCGGGCTCGTGCCGCTCGTCGTCTTCGGGCTCTACGGCGGCTCGCTCGCCGACCACTTCGACCGGCGGCGGATCCTCACGGTGACGACGTGGGGCCTGATCATCACGTCAGCGCTCTTCTTCGCACAGGCGGCGCTCGGCAACACCAACGTCTGGCTGCTGCTCACGATCTTCGCCCTGCAGCAGGCCTTCTTCGCCGTCAACCAGCCGACCCGATCGGCCGTCTACCCGCGCATCCTGCCGCCCGAGCTGCTGCCCGCCGCCAACACGCTCGGGATGACGGTCTTCACCGGGGGTGCCATCGCCGGGCCCCTCGTCGGTGGTGCGCTCATCCCGCTGCTCGGGTTTTCGTGGCTCTACCTCGTCGACACGATCTGCCTCTTCGCGACCCTGTGGGCGGTCATCTCGCTGCCGCCGCTGCCCGTGGAGCGAGCGGCCGGGTCCACCCCCGGTCTGCGGTCGGTGGTCGACGGCTTCGTCTATCTGGCGACCCAGCCGGTGCTCCTCATGTCCTTCGTCGTCGACCTCATCGCGATGGTCTTCGGCATGCCGCGTGCGCTGATCCCCGAGATGGCGCACCTCGACTTCGGTGGCCCGGCCGAAGGGGGCGTGGCCTTCGCCCTGCTCTTCGCGGCCATGCCGGCCGGAGCCTTCCTCGGTGGGGTGATGTCGGGGTGGGTCTCGCGGGTGGAGCGTCAGGGCCTGGCCGTCATCGTCGCGATCCTCGTGTGGGGTGGCGCGATCGCCGGCTTCGGCATCGCCGTCGCCCTCGCCGACGGGAGCGCCGGGCTGTGGCTCGCGGTCGCCGTGATCTTCTTCGCCGCGGGCGGTGCGGCGGATGTCGCCTCGGCGGCCTTCCGCTCGTCGATGCTGCAGACGGCCGCGACCGACGCGATGCGCGGTCGGCTCCAGGGAGTCTTCATCGTCGTCGTCGCCGGCGGTCCGCGCGTCGCAGACGTGCTCCACGGCCTGGCCGCCGGCCAGCTCGGTGCGGCCGCGACGACCATCGCCGGCGGCGTGCTCGTCATCGTGCTGACCCTGCTCGCCTCCGCAGCCGTCCCGGCCTTCGCCAGGTACCGGCTCCCGCGGGCCTGAGGCGGGGTCCCCTCGAGACGCTCGCTGCGCGAGCTCCTCGGGGAACGGGGGGTGTCCCTATGGGTTTCGTCAAGCGGCTGTGGCTGGGCGGGGTTGGTAGGGGGTGCCGTCGCGGAGCATGGCGTAGATGACGTCGCAGCGGCGTCGGGCCAGGCAGATCAGGGCGGCGTTGTGCTTCTTGCCTTGGGCTCGCTTGCGGTCGTAGTAGGCGCGTGAGGTCGGGTCCGACAGCGCGGCGAACGCGGACAGGAACATCGCGCGTTTGAGGTTCTTGTTGCCTCCGCGTGAGGGGTGTTCGCCGCGGATGGAGGATCCGGAGCGTCGGGTGACTGGGGCTAGGCCGGCGTAGGCGGCCAGGTGCCCGGGTGTGGGGAAGGTGGTCCCGTCGCCGACTTCGAGCAGGATCCGTGCTCCGGTCCTGACCCCGATGCCGGGCATCGAGGTCAGGACCGCGGCAAGAGGGTGTGCATCGAGCATCTCCTCGACCTGGGTCGCGGCCTGCTCGCGTTGAGCCAGTAGCGAGGTCAGCTGGTCGGCCAGCTGGAGTAGCACCAGTTCAGCGGCCCGGGTGCCGGGAACGGTCACGCTCTGCTCGTCCAGGGCAGCCATGACGGCTTCGACGATGGCGTGGTGGCTGCGTGGAGCCCTTGGCCTGACGACGTTGGCGATGCGCTTCTTGCCGGCTGTACGTAGCCCGGTGGGGCCGCCGTAGCGGTGGAGCAGTTCCAGGACTGCCTTGTGGTGCAGCTTGCCGCCGATGGCCCGTTCCAAGGCCGGGTGGATCTGGGTGAGCAGCCCGTGGATGCGATTGGTCACCCGGGTGACCTCGGACGCGAGGTCGTCGTCGAAGCCGACGATGACGTCCAGATCGGCCAACGCTTCGTCGCCGGTGTCGACCCGCCGCAGTGCGTGCGGCAAGGTCCGTGCTGCTTCAGCGATGACGTACGCATCGCGGGCGTCGGTCTTGGCGTTGCCCGGGTGCAGGTCGGCGATGCGGCGCATGGCCAGCCCGGGCAGATAGGCCACGTCCACACCCACATCGCGTGCGACAGCCACGGGCAGCGCGCCGATCGAGGCGGGCTGGTCGACCACGACGAGCACCGGCCCGTGGCCGCTCAGCTGCTCGTACAGGGCCCGCAGTGCGTGTTCGTCCTGAGGCAGCGGTCGGTCGTGCAACCGATGTCCGCCGTGGTCGAGGGCGGTGGCGTGGTGCTCGCCCTTGCCGACGTCCAACCCGAGGAACACCGCGTACCCGCGATCTGCTGATGGCTCTTGCATGACGGGCCTCCTTGCCCACGCAGACAGTGGTCGCGCTGGCCGCGGTCAGGCGTCAGCAGCCGGCAGCCACGTTACGAAGAGACCACCCAAGCGGGGGCCGTGTCCCTATCAGCGGTCAGACCGACGCCACCAGTCCCGGTGACAACACCGCCCGGATCATCCATGCAACAGGGGCAGTAAGTCATGCCGGACCCAGCGACCAACACCCCCATCATCGAGGGCACGAAGAAGGTAACGGGCCTTGACTGCGCGAGCCGTCGGGCGGACCTGACCATCCACTGACCTGCTCTTCACGCCCGGATCACGTGCGGGGGCAGCCGGGTTCACACCGACGGGACTTCCGCTCGCTCGACAAGGTGACGACCCGCGGCTCCCGGGCCTACACGCAGGCGAGCTTCGAGATCGTCGACCGCGAGCGGGGACTGCACCGCGTGCGCTGAGTCGCCTCCACCGGGACCCCGGCCCTTCGAGACGCTTGCAGAGCAAGCTCCTCAGGGACCGGGTCTGGGCCTGCAAGCTCCTCAGGGACCGGGTCTGGGCCTGCAAGCTCCTCAGGGACCGGGGTCTTGGCATGCGGCGGCCACTCAGGGACCGGGGACGGGTGTAGCATCTACTACGTCATGTCGTATTCATCGACGTAGTAGGAGCCGGGATGGACGTCCTCGACCTCGCACGGTGGCAGTTCGCGATCACCACCGTCTACCACTTCTTCTTCGTGCCGATCACGATCGGGCTGTCCGCGATCGTCGCCTGGTACCACTCGCGGTGGATCCGCACGCGGGACGAGGGCCACCTGCGGATGGCGAAGTTCCTCGGCAAGCTCTTCACGATCAACTTCGCCCTCGGCCTGGTCACCGGCATCGTGCAAGAGTTCCAGTTCGGGATGAACTGGTCGACCTACAGCCGCTTCGTCGGCGACATCTTCGGCGCTCCGCTGGCCCTGGAGGCCCTGCTCGCCTTCTTCCTCGAGTCGACCTTCCTCGGCCTGTGGATCTTCGGCTGGGGCCGCATCCCCGAGCGACTCCACGCGGCCTGCATGTGGATCGTGCACGTCGGCACCCTGCTGTCGGCGTACTTCATCCTCGCCGCCAACTCCTTCATGCAGCACCCCGTCGGCTACCGGATCAACGAGGAGACCGGCCGCGCCGAGATGGCCGACTTCGTCGCGATCCTCACCAACCCGGTGCAGCTCGTCGCCTTCCCCCACGTCATCACCGCCTGCTACCTCGTCGGCGGCGCCATGGTCATGTCCGTCGGCCTCTTCCAGCTGCGCCGGCACACGACGAAGGGAGGCGACGCCACCGACCGCAGGATGTACCGGCACGCGACGCGCCTGGGTGCCGTCGTCGTCCTGGTCGCCGGCCTCGGCGTCGCCATCAGCGGCGACCTGCAGGGCAAGGTCATGACCGAGGTCCAGCCGATGAAGATGGCCGCGGCCGAGGCCCTCTACGACACCCCGCCGAAGGGCGAGTGCGCCCCCTTCTCCGTGCTGACCGTCGCCGGCCTCGGCGGCGAGGACCCCACGCACGTCATCGAGATCCCGTGCCTGCTCTCCTTCCTCGGCACCGGCACGTGGGACGGGGAGGTCCGCGGCATCGTCGACCTGGAGAACGAGTACCGCGCCACCTTCGCCGACGGCGAGCTCACCCAAGCGGACAACTACGTCCCGCCGATCGCGATGACCTACTGGAACTTCCGCCTGATGATGGCCACCGGCTTCTTCGCCATGGCCGTCGGCGCCTGGGTCCTGTGGGCCACCCGCAAGGACCGCGTCCCGATGCAGCGGTGGGTGGCGGCACCGATCGTCCTCACGCCCATCGCCACCGTCCTCGGCCACAGCTTCGGGTGGATCTTCACCGAGGTCGGCCGCCAGCCCTGGGTCGTCTTCGGCGAGATGGCCACGCACACGGCCGTCTCCCCGTCGGTCGGGACCGCCGACGTGTGGACGTCGATGATCGTCTTCACCCTCCTCTACGGCGGCCTGGCCGTCGTCGAGGTCCGGCTCCTGCTCGCCACCATCCGCAAGGGCGCCGAGCCCTTCGAGCAGCCCCGCGTCGTCGAGGACGACGCGCCGCTCGAGTTCGCCTACTGACCGGGAGCACTGACATGGATCTCATCACCATCTGGTTCGTCCTGCTGGCCGTGCTGTGGGCCGGCTACCTCATCACCGAGGGCTTCGACTTCGGTGTCGGCATGCTCCTGCCCGTGCTCGACCGCGCCCCGGGGGACGAGGGCCCCGAGCGGGAGGGACGGCGGCGCACGATGCTCACGACGATCGGCCCGCACTGGGACGGCAACGAGGTGTGGCTGCTCACCGCGGGCGGCGCGACCTTCGCGGCCTTCCCGCACTGGTACGCCACGATGTTTTCCGGCATGTACCTGGCGCTGCTGCTGCTGCTCGTCACGCTCATCCTGCGCAACATGGGGCTGGAGTACCGGCACAAGCGGCACGACCGCGAGTGGGTGCGCCGCTGGGACCTGGCCATCGTCGGCGGGTCCTACCTCGCCCCCTTCGTCGTCGGCGTCGCCCTGACCAACCTCGTCGCGGGCCTGCCGATGACCGAGCACACGATGGGCAGCACCGTCTACACGGAGTTCGACGGCAACCTGCTCAGTCTCTTCACGCCGGTGGCGGTCCTCGGTGGCCTCACACTCACCGCGGCCTGCCTGACGCACGGCGCGCACTTCCTTGCGCTGAAGACCACCGGCGACGTCCGCACCCGAGCCCGCTCCGTCGCCACCCGCAGCGGCCTCGTGACCGCGGTGCTCGCCGTGGTCCTCTTCGGCTGGCTCGGCGCGCAGCGCGGCACGACCGCCGCGTGGGTGACGATGGCGCTGGCCGCCGTCGCGCTCCTCGCCTCGATCGCCGCCAATGCGAAGGGGGCGGAGGGCTGGGCCTTCGTCGGGACCACCACGACGATCGGCCTGACCGTCGTCAGCTACTTCCTCATGCTGACGCCCAACGCCATCAACGGTCGCGGCGACAGCCCCGACCTGACGCTCGAGGCCGCGGCCAGCTCACCGATGACCCTGGAGATCATGACCTGGGCGGCGGTCGTCTTCACGCCGATCATGCTCGCGTACACGGCGTGGACCTACTGGGTCTTCCGGCGCCGCCTCTCGGTCGAGCACCTGCCGGCACGGCCGGCCGTGGACGCCGGGGCCCGCTGACGTGCGCCCCTTCGACCCGCGCATCCTGCGGGTGGCGCCGGCCACCCGCAGGCCGGTCGCGACGCTCGCGGTCGTCGGCGTCGCGCAGGGCGTCGCGACGATCGCGACGGCCTTCGCCCTCGCCGCGCTCGTCGTGGCGGTCGTGCGCGGGTCCGACCTCGTGGGGCCGGCGCTGTGGACCGGCGCGCTCTTCGCCGCCCGGGCCCTGCTCGGCGCGGTCTCCGAGACGGTGGCGGCACGGGCCGGCGCGCTCGTCGCGACGCAGCTGCGCGAGCAGCTGATCGGGGTCTGGTCACGGCGACCGGCGGACGGGCGCCGCCACGGCGGGGAGGGGGACGCCCCCTTCGCCGCGACGGCACTGACGCTGGCCACCCAGGGCACGAGCGCCGTCGAGCCCTATGTCGCGCGGTACCTGCCCGCCCTGGTCTCGGCGGCCGTCGTGCCGCCGCTCGCCATCGCCTGCCTGCTCGTCGTCGACTGGCCGAGCGCGGTCATCGTCGTGCTGACGGTGCCGCTGCTGCCCCTGTTTGCCGCCCTCATCGGCGCGACGACGCAGGAGGACACCGAGCGCCGCTGGGGTGCGCTCCGTGACCTGTCGGGGCACTTCCTCGACGTGGTGCGCGGGCTGCCCACCCTCGTCGCCTACGGCCGGGCCGAGCGACAGGTCACGACGATCGGCGAGGTGAGCCAGCGTCACCGCCGGGCGACGATGCGCACGCTGCGGCTGGCCTTCATGTCCGCCGCGGCCCTCGAGCTGCTCGCGACGATCTCGGTCGCGATCGTCGCCGTCGCGGTCGGCCTGCGCCTCACGCACGGGTCGATCGACCTGCTCGTCGGGCTCACCGCGATCCTGCTCGCGCCGGAGGCCTACTGGCCGATCCGCCGGGTGGGCACGGAGTACCACTCCGCCGCCGACGGCGCGGCCGCCCTCGACGACATCCTCGCCGAGCTCGACGAGCCGCATCTCCCCAGGGACATGCGGACTGGCGGCGGCGGGGCCGGCCAAGTCGTCACCCTCGCCGGCGTCACCTACACCCACCCCGGGGCGAAGGGAGCGACGCTCACCGACGTCGACCTCACCGCCGGTCCGGGCCTGACCGTGGTCACCGGGGCCTCGGGCTGCGGCAAGACGACCCTGCTCGAGCTCGTCGCCGGCATCCGCCGACCCGACCGGGGCGAGGTCCGCGCCGGTGACGTGCACCTGGTGACCCAGCGACCCTTCCTCGGCGCGGGCACCCTGCGCGCCAACCTGACGATCGGGGGGCCGCAGGAGTCGGTGGACGTGTGGCGGGCGCTGCACGAGGTCGGTCTCGACGAGCTCGTCGCCGCGCTGCCCGAGGGCCTCGAGACGCGCATCGGCGACGACGGCTTCGGCCTGTCGGCGGGTCAGCGGGCCCGCCTCGTCCTCGCCCGCGCCCTCCTCTCCAACGCTCCGGTCGTGCTCCTCGACGAGGTCACCGCGCACGTCGACCCGGGCTCCGTCGACGCCATCGGCGCGGTGATCGAGCAGCTCGCCGCCACACGCACCGTCATCGCCGTCACCCACCAGCCCGACCTCGTGGCCCGGGCCGACGAGCACCTCGCGCTGACGCAGCCGGAGGTCGTCCGATGAGGCCGCTGCACCTGAGCCGCGGGCTCGTCGTCGCCGGGCTGCTCGGCGGGGTGGCCACCGCGGCCGGCATCGCCCTCACGACGACGTCGGGCTGGCTCATCGTCCGCGCCGACCAGCGGCCGCAGATCATGCTGCTGCTCACCGCGATCGTCGCCGTGCGCACCTTCGGCCTGGCCCGACCGGTCTTTCGTTACTGGGAGCGCCTGCGCAGCCACGACACCGCCCTGGCCGACCTCGCCGACGCCCGCACGGACACCTACCGCCGACTCATCCCGCTCACCCCCGCGCGGCTGGGGCGGCGCGGCCGCACCGACGTGCTCACCGGCGTCGTCGACGACCTCACCGACGTCGTCGAGGCCTCGGTCCGCGTCACCGTGCCGGCCCTGTCCGCCCTCACCGCCGGCGTGCTCACCGCGGCACTCACCGCCCTCGTCGACCCGCAGGTCGGCCTCGTCATCGCCGGCATGCTCCTGGCGGTCGCGGGCGTGGCCGTCGTCGCCGACCGGCTCGAGTCGCGCGCCCAGGGTGCCGTGCTCGACGCCCGGGGCGAGGTCGCCCGGGTCGCGCAGCTCGTCACCGCCCAGGCCGACGAGCTGCGCGCCGTCGGCGGCACCGGCACCGCAGCCGGCTGGCTGCGCTCCGCGCACGAGCAGCTGCGGGCCGCCACGCGTCGGCAGGCCCGCGGCCGGTCCCTCTCTGCCGCAGCGGTGCTCGTCATCACCGGGGTCGCGACACTCACCGCTGCCGCGCTGTCCGCGACGTCGGATGCGAGCGCGCCCGTGCGTGCCCTGCTCGTCCTCGCCCCGGTCGCCACCGGCGAAGCGCTCGGAGTGCTCACGGAGGCGACCCGGGCGCTGGCTCGTGCCCGCGCCAGCGCCGACCGCCTCGACGACCTGCTCGAGCAGCAGCCGGTGGTGACCCTTCGAGACGGTCGAGGGGCGACCGCCCACGCGGCACGTGGGACACACTCCGGGACCGGGGGGCGCGGCGCCCCGCGGCTCGAGCTGCGCGGCCTGACGGCCGGCTGGCTACCCGGCCGCACCGACGTGGGTCCGGTCGACCTGACGGTCGAGCCGGGCGAGCACCTCGCCCTCACCGGCCCCAACGGCGCCGGCAAGTCCACCCTCCTGGCCGTGCTCGCCCGCCACCTCGACCCGAGCTCGGGGACGTACACCGTCGACGGCACCGACGTGACGGCCCTGCCGCTCGACGAGGTGCGCGACCTCGTCGCGGTCGTCGACGACGAGCCGCACGTCTTCGCCGGCACCCTGCGTGCCAACCTGACCCTCGCGGCATCCGAGGCCGACGACGCGGCGCTCGTCGACTCCCTTCGTCGAGCGGGGCTCGGAGGCTGGCACGCCGCGCTCCCCGACGGCCTCGACACCCGGCTCGGCACCGGCGGACGCGGCATCTCCGGCGGCGAGCGCGCTCGCCTGTCCATCGCCCGCGCCATCACCAGCGGGCGGCCGGTCATCCTGCTCGACGAACCCGTCGCCCACCTCGACCACGCGACGGCCGAAGCCGTCATCGCCGACCTGCTGCAGCACGCCGGTGACCGGTCGGTGATCATGGTGACCCACCACGGCACCGGCCTCGACCGGATGCACCGGACCGTGACCATCACCGAGGGAGGAGCCCACCATGGCCAAGCACGCATCGCTCGGTGATCTCGAGCAGGCGGTCATGGACGTCCTGTGGTCCACCGACAGCGGCCTCACCGTCCGCGAGGTGCTGGCCGGGCTCACCGGTCGCGACCTCGCCTACACCACCGTCATGACGGTCCTCTCCCGTCTCGAGGCGAAGGGAGTGACCACCCGCGAGCGCGACGGCCGAGCCTGGCGATACCGCCCGGCGGCGAGTCGCGAGTCGCTCACCGCGGAGGCGATGCGCAGCCCGCTGCACGACCTGAGCAGCCAGGAGCGGCAGGCGGCGATCCTGCACTTCCTGTCGGAGGCGAGTGCCGACGACCTCGCCGCGGTCCGCGAGGCCATGGCCGAGGTCGAGGCCCAGGGCGACCGGCCCCGCCGTCGTCGAGGACGGGGTCAGGCAGACTCTCGAGGGTGATCGCCGCCCTGCTGCTGCTCTGCGCAGCGGCACTCCTCACCGCGCCGCGCCTGCTCGTGCGCATCGAGAGGCTGCGCCGCAGCCCGCGGGCGGCGCTCTTCGTCTGGCAGTCGCTCTCCCTCTCGGCCGTCCTGTGCCTGCTCACCGCGGCACCCCTGGCCCTTGTGCACCCGCGGCCGCAGTCGACCCCCGTCGAGGTTGCCGTGCTCGTCGTGGCCGGCATCGCCTCGATCGGCGTGCTCGTGCGGCTGCTGCTCAACGGGCACGACGTCGGCACCCGCATCCGGACGGCTCGGGCCGAGCACCGCCAGCTCGTCGACCTCGTCGGTCGCCACGAGGGCGACCACACCCGGGTCCTCCCCTCGGAGCGGCTCTCCGCCTACTGCGTCCCCGGCGCCGGGTCCCGACTCGTCATCACCGAGGCGGCCCTGATCGCCCTGCCCGACGACGAGCTCGCCGCGGTCGTGGCCCACGAGGAGGCCCACCTGCGCGAGCGGCACGACCTCGTGCTCGAGTTCTTCACCGTCCTGCACACCGCGACCCCGAGGCTGCTGCGGACCGACGCCGCACTGCGCGAGGTCGCCCTGCTCGTCGAGGCGCTCGCCGACCGGGCCGCTCGCGAGGAGGTCGGCGAGGTCGCCCTCGGGCGGGCCCTGGTCTCCCTCGCCGAGGCGGCGCAGGCCGAGCTGACACCCGGCGTCTCGGCCGGCGCGGGGGCGGCTGCCGCACGCCTCCGGTTGCTCGTCGCCGACGACCCGGCCCCGTGGCAGACGCTCGTGCTCTACGGCATCTGCGTGGCGGCCTTCGTCACCCCACCGGTGCTCGCGGTCATGGTCGCGATCTGAGGCGGGCTCACTCCTCGTCGCGTCGGACCGGCCGCCAACGGGTGGGGCCGCCGTTGTCCTGCTGGGGCGGGCCCCACGTGCCGCCGATGCTCGGCGGGTCCTGCGGCCCGGGCTCGTACTCGCCGTAGGACTGCTCGAAACCTTGAGCAGGGGCGCCGGGCGGAGGCTGCGGACTCACTTCGACCCGCTGCTGGGTGAGGAAGTCGCCGTGGCGCCCGGCCCGCTCGGGAGGCGGCTGCGGGATGCCGTCGGACCCGCCCGGCCGGTCCGACTGGTCGGGCATGCCGGCCGGCGGACGGCCGGTGGTCGCCAGCCCGAAGTCGCGGATCGCGCCGCGCTCCTCGTAGGCGCGCAGGACGGCGACGAGGTGCTGCTGGGTCGCGGTGTCGACCGGGCGGCCGGTCGACGCGAGATAGGTGAGCAGCCCGAGATCGCGGTAATGCTGGTCGATCTCGGACTGGCCGCGGCTCGCGGTGGCCGCGTCGAGGGCCTGGTCGGCCCGGCCCGCGAGGCTGTCGTAGCCGGCCCGCGCCCTGTCGAAGAAGCCCACGGTCATCCCTTCGCTCGGGGCGGGCCCGATCGGCCCGACGGACTCCTCACCCTAGGGGCGCCGGGCCCGGCGCGTCATGCTGCAGCCCCGTGGCCGGAGGGCGATCTGACGGGGAGACCTCCCCGTCGGCGGCACTGTCGGGTCGGGCACCGATCGCTCTAGAGTGACGGTCACGTGACGCCCGCAGGGGGCGGCCGAGCTGAAAGGTCCACGCATGCCCATTCACGGTTCCCTCTTCCAGGACTTCAAGGAGGAGCAGAGCTCCGACCAGTTCTCGCTGCAGAACAAGAAGCTGCTCAAGATCCAGATGGGCCACGGCCCGGTCATGGCGCGCACCGGGTCGATGGTCGCCTACCAGGGCGATGTCCGCTTCGAGAACAAGGGCTCCGGCGGCGTCGGCAAGTTCCTCAAGCAGGCCGCGACCGGCGAGGGCGTCAAGATGCTGACCTGCACCGGTCAGGGCGAGCTCTTCGTCGCCAACGAGGCGCAGGAGATCCAGGTCATGTACCTCGAAAACGACATGATCTCCGTGAACGGCAACAACGTGCTCGCCTTCAGCGCCTCGATCGACTGGGACATCCAGCGCATCCAGGCCCGCGGCGCCGCGATGACCGGCGGCCTCTACAACGTCACCCTCCGCGGCAGCGGCTACGTCGCCATCACGACGAAGGGGGAGCCCGTCGCCCTCGACGTCGCGAGCGCCCCGACCTTCGGTGACGCGCAGGCCGTCGTCATGTGGACCGGCGGCGTCCGGATGGACATCAAGGTCGACACCGGCGGGATGAAGTCGATGCTGCGCGGTGGCACCGGCGAGACCTTCCAGATGGCCTTCGGAGGTCAGGGCTACGTCCTCGTCCAGCCGGCCGAGTCGGTGACCGACGGCGGCCACCAGAGCTCCGGTGGCAGCAGCGGCGGGCTGAGCGACCTGCTCGGTGGCTGACCCGCGACCGCGGTGGCCGGTGGCGCTCGTGGGTCTCGCCACGGGCGCCACCGCTGTCCTCGCACTGGCCGGAGCCGTCGGCATAGCCGAGTCCCACCTTGTCGGCGGGCGGACGCAGCAGTGGTGCGAGGAGCTCACCGACGACCCGACGGTGACCGTACGGGAGCGCTGTGCGCGCGAGCGGGTCAACACCAATGTCGTCGCGCCCGACCAGCACGTCGTGGAGTTCTACTACGCCGACTCCGGCGGTATCCGTTACGAGCCGCACCCGTGGCCGCTGGACGGTGAGGTCGAGGTGGACTTCGGCGACGGCGAGGTGACCCTGCGCAACGACGCCGGCATGTCGGCGACCTACCCGGACGAGGTCTACCGCGACGCGAGGTGAGGCTGGCTCCCTCCGGCCTCTGGGTGGGGCGACTCAGCGCACGACGACGGTCGAGCCGACCGGCATGAGGTCCTCGTCCCAGATCATGTCCATGGCCGCATTGCTCACGCGCGCGCAGCCGTGCGAGGCGGGGTAGGCGGGGATCGAGCCGGACCCGTGGACGGCGTAGCCGCCGTAGAAGTAGCGCGGGCTGTAGAGGGTGCCGAGCGGCGCGACCTCCGACCCGCGGAAGGTGCGACCGACGGTGAAGGTGCCCGTGGGGGTGACCGCGACCGCGGGCTGCCCGCGGGAGATGTAGGTCTCGCCCGATGCGGTGCTCGTGTTGATGACGTACTTCAGCTCGCCCCCGCGCACGACCATGAGCACCTGCCGCTCCAGGTCGATCTCGACGCGGTTGGTCGGACCGCTCGGCAGGGGGGGGAGGACCCCCTTCGCCAGGGCGTCCAGGGTCTTGCGGCCGGCGATGCCGTCACGGTCCAGCCCGGCCGACTTCTGCAGGGCCATGACCGCCTGCGAGGTCAGGTGACCGTAGGTCCCGTCGGGGGTGCCGAGCCAGTAGCCGGCGGCATTGAGGTCCTGCTGCAACCGCCGCACCCGGGCGCCCTCGTCACCGGGACGAAGGGGGCGGCTCGAGGTCGCCTGCGAGGTCGGCGAGCTCGTCGGGCCGGCCGAGGTGGACGAGCTGGACGACGTGGCGCTCGGCGACCGGGTCGGCGAGCTCGTGGTCGCCTCCGGCGACGAGGCCCCGGTGGGTGTGGCCTGCGGCGCCGTCTGCGACCCGCACCCGGCGAGTGCGATGCCGGCGACGAGGGCCGCGAGCGGCAGTCGTGCTCGTGCCATGTGTCCTGCTCCCCTGCTCCGACCGCGCGCCCCCTGCGCGCGGTATCGACATCATGGACGCCCCGCCGGGGCTCCGGGTTGCCTCGCGCGCCGGGAGTGACCGAGACGTGACCTCCCGGGGTGCGCCGGAGGCCCGGGAGCAGCCATGCGCCACAATCGTCGACATGACTGACCTCCCCACCGCCGGCGACTCCGGCTGGAGCGACCCCGACACGCTCGGCGCCATCCCGCCGGTCGTCGCGGTCACCTACTGCGGTCACTGCGGCACGTCCGCCAGCAAGGGCAACCACGTGCTGTGCCGCCAGGAGCTGGCAGCCCACGCCCCGACCTACTGCACCACCTGCCGCCGCAAGCTCACGGTCGCCACCGAGGGCACGACGTGGACGGCCACGTGCAAGAAGCACGGCGAGACGAGCGGCACGACGGGCGAGGCCTGACGACTCAGCAGGTCCCGCCGCCGAGCAGGTCGGTGAGCGCTGACCGGAGAGCGGCCACCTGCGCCGGCCCGATCCGCTCGGCCCAGTCGCGCTCGACCTCCTCGAAGAGACGGCCGACGACGGCCTGGGCGCACTCCCCCTTCGCCGTGAGGCTGACGATGCGCGCCCGCTGGTCCTGCGCGTCCGGCTCGACGGCGACGTACCCGTTGCGCTCGAGGTGGGCGATCTGCTGGCTGACCGCCTGCTTGGTCACCCCGCACCGGTCGACGATCTCGCGCGCCCGCCGGGGCCCTTCGGACAGGTGCCGCAGGACGTTGGCCGAGTGAGCCAGCGAGAGCCCCTCGATCTCGGAGTCACGCAGCCGCGTCTCGAAGTCGGCGACGAAGCTCGCCTGGGCGCGGGCGAGGAGGTTGACGAGCGGTGCCTGCCCCTCGCCGGGGCACGAGCCGGCCAGCGGGGAGGGCAGGTCGGGGGTCATGCGCCCATGGTAAGCCATTGGTCAAGGACTTGACTTTACTCGCCGGCCGCGATCACCATGGTCAAGCACTTGACCAAAACCCCCAGGAGTCCCCCCTGATGAACGTCCTCTTCCTCCTCGGCAGCCTGCGCGACGGCTCGACCAACCGCAGCCTCGCCGAGGCCGCCGCAGCCCACCTGCCCGAGGGCACGACCGCCACGTGGTTCAACCGCGGCGCCGACCTGCCGCACTACTCCGAGGACCTCGACATCGAGGGCTCGGTCCCGCAGGTCGCCACCGAGCTGCGCGAGGCCGTGGAAGCCGCTGACGCCCTCGTCGTCGTCACCCCCGAGTACAACGGCACCCTCTCGAGCGTCGTCAAGAACACCATCGACTGGGCCTCCCGCCCGCGCGAGGCCGCGAGCATCCACGGCACGCGCGCCATCGTCCTGGCCGCGTCCGGCGCCCCCTACGGTGCCGAGTGGGCCCGCAAGGACGCCGTCCGCTCGCTGCAGATCGCCGGCGCTGACGTCGTCGAGGAGACCTTCGGCGTCGGCTCCTCCTTCGAGGCCTTCGCCGACGGCAGACTCGTCGACAGCGACGCCGATGCCGCACTGCAGGCGCTCATCGCCCGCTTGGGTGCACCCGTCGCCGCCTGAGTCTCCTCACAGCACCCGGAGGGGGTCGACCGCCACGGTCGACCCCCTTCGTCGCGTCCGGCGGAGCAGAAGGGTTTTGCACAAAGGGTTCGAGAGTGCAAGAGTGCACTGTGTGACCGATAGTGCAACCATGCGAGCCGGCAGCCGCCGCTCCGCGATCATCGCCGCCGCTCAGCGGCTCGCCGTGGACTGCGGCTACTCAGGCTTCACCGTCGAGGACCTCGCCCGCGCCGTCGGGGTCTCGCGGCGCACCCTCTTCAACCACGTCTCCTCCAAGGAGGAGGCGGTCCTCGGCATGCTCCCCGAGCTCACCGACGAGCAGGCGCAGACCCTGCGCGACGGCGGCCCGACCGGCCACCTCGTCGACGACGTGCTCGCCGTCACCCTCGACCGCCTGCACGCCGACGACGGCACCCCCGCCGACTTCCAGCAGCTCCACGACGTCATCGAGCGCAACCCCGACCTCTTCGTCCGGGTCAAGGCCCACGTCGAGGACCTGAGCGAGCGACTCGTCACCCATCTCTCCGAGCGCGAGGGCGTCGACGACACCCGGGCCCGGATGGCTCTGGCCATCGTCGGCGGCGTCATCCAGCACTCCGTGGTCCAGTGCATTGCCACCCCCACCCTGGGCCCGCTCTCCGCCCGGGCCCGAGCCAACCTCACCATCGCCCGGGGGATCCTCGCCGACCAGGCGTAACCCCCTTCGTCCAGCACGATCGGCCTCGACGACGCGGCCGGCCCACCCCGACGCCTCGAAAGGCACCCTCATGGCCCACGCCCTCTACCGCCTCGGCCGGACCGCGTTCCGGCGCTGGCCGGTCTTCCTCATCGGCTGGCTCGTCGTCCTCATCGGCATCGGCGCCGTCGCCGGCACCCTCTCCAAGCCGCTGAGCGACAAATTCACGATCCCCGGTATCGAGTCGGAGCAGGCGCAGACCCTGCAGCAGGAGCTCTTCCCCGGCGCCAAGGACGCCTTCGACCAGGCCACCGGCACCGTCGTCGTCCAGGCACCGGCAGGCGAAAAGCTCTCCGACCCGGCCAATGCGGCAGCTGTCGAGGACCTGCTCACCGACCTGCGCGCCGCCCCCCAGGTCGGCGCCCCGGAGCAGTTCGTCGACCCCGTCGCCGCGGCGAAGGGGGTCGAGCAGCAGTACCTCGACCAGGCCAAGGAGAGCGGCCAGCCCACCGAGGTGGCGCGGGCCAACGCCGCCGCGGTCTCCCCGCTCACCGAGGATGGCCGCACCGGCCTGATCCAGTGGACCTTCGACGTCGAGACCGTCACCGACGTCGAGCAGACCAGCCGTGACGCCGTCACCGAGGCCGTCGACGACGCCCGAGACGCGGGGCTGACCGTCGAGGCCACCGGCACCGGCATGCAGGGTATGCCCGAGATGGGCATGACGAGCGAGCTCATCGGCATCGCCGTCGCCCTCGTCGTCCTCGTCCTGACCTTCGGCTCCCTCGTCGCTGCCGGCCTGCCGATCCTCACTGCCCTCGTCGGGGTCGGCATCGGCATCACGGGCATCACCGCGTCGACCGCGGTCTTCGACCTCGGCACGACGACCCCGATCCTCGCCTCGATGCTCGGTCTGGCCGTCGGCATCGACTACGCCCTCTTCATCCTCTCCCGCTACCGCACCGAGCTGCGGCGCACCACGGACCGCGAGCACGCGATCGGCCTGGCCGTCGGCCGCGCCGGGTCCGCCGTCGTCTTCGCCGGCCTGACGGTGATCATCGCGCTCGTCGCGCTGGCCGTCGTCAACATCCCCTTCCTCACCGCGATGGGCCTGGCCGCCGCCGCCACGGTGCTCGCCGCCGTGCTCGTCGCCCTCACGCTGCTGCCCGCCGTGCTCGGGGCCCTCGGGCACCGCGCCTTCGCCGGCCAGATCCGCAAGGACAAGGCCGTCGACGAGGGGCAGCACGTCGACAACGGCGGCACGCGCTGGGCCCGGGCCATCGGCGCCCGCCCGGTCCTCGCCGCCCTCGTGGCCGTGCTCGCCCTCGGGGCCCTGGCCATCCCGGCCAAGGACCTGCACCTGGCCCTGCCGAGCGACTCGACCGCCGCCCCCGGCACCTCGCAGCGCGATGCCGCCGACCTCATCGCCGACGGCTTCGGCCGCGGCCAGGAGGCCCGGATGGTCGTCGTCGTCGACGGCCGCGACATCGAGGACCCGCGTCAGGCGCCCGCCGCATACGGCGAGGTCGCCCAGTGGCTCGGCCAGCTCGACGGGGTGACCAATGCCCAGGTCGTCGCGATGAACGACGAGGGCACCGGCGCCCAGGTCATGGTCACGCCCGCCGCGGGCGCGAGCGACGAGGCGACCGAGGAGCTGCTCCACACGATCCGTGACGGCATCCCCGCGCAGGAGGAGGCCACCGGCACGACCCTCGGCGTCACCGGCCTCACCGCGATCCAGACCGACGTGTCGCAGAAGCTGCAGGACGCCCTCGTGCCGTACCTCGCGGTCGTCGTCGGCCTCGCCTTCGTCCTGCTCATGCTCGTCTTCCGCTCGATCCTCGTGCCGCTCACCGCGACGCTCGGCTTCGTGCTGTCGACCCTGGCGACGCTCGGCGCGACCGTGGCGATCTTCCAGGAGGGTGCCTTCGGCCTGGTCGACGGGGCACCGCTCGTCAGCTTCCTGCCGATCCTCATGATCGGCATCGTCTTCGGGCTGGCGATGGACTACCAGGTCTTCCTCGTCACCCGGATGCGTGAGGCCTACGTCCACGGCGACACGGCCCGCGAGGCCGTCGTCGACGGCTTCCGCCACGGCGCTCGCGTCGTCACCGCCGCGGCGCTCATCATGATCTCGGTCTTCGCCGCCTTCATGCTCCAGCCGGACAACCTCATCAAGTCGATGGGCTTCGCGCTCGCGGCCGCCGTCCTGCTCGACGCCTTCGTCGTGCGCATGGTGCTCATCCCCGCGCTGATGTACCTGCTCGGCGACAAGGCCTGGGCGATGCCGCGCTGGCTGGACAAGGTGCTGCCCAACGTCGACGTCGAGGGCGAGGCCCTCACCCGACGCACGTCGGCCGAGGAGCCCGCCGAGGACCTCGCCACCGTGGGGTGACCTCCCTTCGCCGCAGTGCAGGAGCGGCCGGCCCGATCTCGGGCCGGCCGCTTCGTCGTCCCCCGGGGAGCGCTCCCCCTCGCCCTCCCCCGGCCGCGCGCCTACGCTCGCCAGGACGAAGGGGGCATGAGACATGGATGCACGCACCGGTCGACGTGGGCCGGCCCTGGGTCGGCGGACCTTCCTGGCCCTGCTGGGCGCGAGCGCCCTCTCCGCCTGCGGGGACGACTCGGCCGAGGCCGAGCGGACCCCACTGGCCGGCGCGACCGTCCTCCGCCAAAACCTGCCGACGGATGTCGACGGCGTGCGGCTCATCGCCTTCAACATCGACCCCGACCGGGCGGGCCTGCACCTGGGGTCCGACCGGCGGACGATCCGGCTCGACGAGACCCTCTCGGTCGGCGGCACCCGCTACACCGTGGCGGAGCTGGTGCCGACGCACCCGGCACGCGGCGAGCACGCCAACGGATGGGTCTCCCTGACCCGCGAGTGACCGCACCCCTGCGACTAGGATCGTCGCAGCGGCGCTGGACTCGGGGCCGACGGCTCGGCAAGGGGTGAGCACAGTGGAGCGCACACGCGTGGCGGTCATGGGGGCCGGCAGCGTCGGCACCTACATCGGCGGCTGGCTGGCTGCCGGAGCCGATGTCACGCTCGTCGGGCGGCCACACCTCGTCGACGCGATCGAGCGCGACGGCCTCACCGTCACCGACCTGCGCGGCCGCACCCGGGTCGTGCGACCTGACGCCCTGACCCTCGCCACGGAGGCGAGCGCCACCGTCGGCGCGGACATCGTGCTGCTGACGACGAAGACCCTCGACCTGCAGGCCGCCGTCGCCCAGATCGCCCCCTACCTCGGTCACGACTCCATCGTCCTGTCCTTCCAAAACGGTCTGCGCAATGCGAGCGCGATCGACGAGGCACTCGCCGGCGCCTTCCCCAGCAGGGCCTCACGACCACTCGTGCTCTCCGGCATGGTGCCCTTCAACGTCGTGCGCTCCGGCGAGACCCACTGGACCCAGACGACGAGCGGGCACCTCGTCGCCAAGGACCACCCCCGGGTCGACCCCTTCGTCAAGGCGGCCCACGGGGCCGGCCTGCGCGTCGACGTCGAGCCCGACATGCGGGCGGTGCTCTACGCCAAGCTCCTGCTCAACCTCAACAACGCGATCAACGCGCTCACCGGCCTGCCGCTCGCCGTCGAGCTGCGCGACCGTGACTGCCGCGTCGTGCTCGCGGCCTGCCAGGACGAGGCACTCGCCCTCGCGCGGCGGCTCGGCATCACGCCCAGCCGGCTCACCCCGCTCCCCGCCTCCGCGATGCCACGCCTCCTGCGGACCCCGACGCCGGTCTTCGCCAACGTCGCCCGCGCCTCGCTCAAGGTCGCACCGACCGCCCGCTCGTCGATGGCCGACGACCTCGACGCCGGTCGCGCCACCGAGATCGACGAGCTGCAGGGCATCGTCGTCCAGCTGGGTGCCGACCACGGCTCGAGCACGCCCGTCTGCGTGCGGATCGTCGAGCTCGTGCGCGAGGCCGAAGCCGCCGGCCCCGACCGGCACCGGTGGACCGGGGCCCAGCTGCGCCGGGCTGTCGGCCTGTGAGCGCGCTCTCCGAGGTCGCACTCCCCCGCGTCGTCCTCCTCACCGACGCCCGGGGCGTCAACGTGACCGACACCGCCGCCGCCTGCACCTCAGCGCTGCGCGACGAAGGGCGTGAGGTCCACCTGATGGCGCTGTCGCCCGGCCCCGACCCGCTCGCCCGGCGCGCCCTGCGGGCCGTCGAGGCGACCGACGGCCTGCTCCTGCTCACCGCCCCCGGCCTGCTGGCCCGTCTCGACCCACGGGGTGGCACCCTCGCCGACGCGGGGACCGCCCTTCGCTACAAGGGGATCTCCACCGGTGTCGTCCTCGCGGCCGACCCGACGACGCCGGGCACCCTGCACGCCGTCGCCCTGCACAGCGAGGTGCTGCGACACCGCGAGCTGCCGCTGCTCGGGACGTTGGCACTGTCAGCGGGACCACAGGGTCTCTCGTGGTTGCTCCCGGAGGAGTGGGAGACGATGACGGCATGAGCGACTACCGGATCACCGTGGTGTGCACCGGCAACATCTGCCGGTCGCCGATGGGCGAGTGGCTGCTGCGCGAGCGCTTCGAGGCTGCTGGGCTCGGCCACCGCGTCGTGGTCGACTCGGCCGGCACCACCGCGTGGGAGGAGGGCAACCCCGCCGACCCGCGCACCATCGCGGCCATGCACCGTCACGGGCACACCGGCGACTACTCGAACCACCGGGCCCGCACCTTCGACAAGCGGAGGTTCGACGACCGCGACCTCGTGCTCGCCGCCGACCACGGCCACTACACGGTGCTGCGACGTCTCGCCGGTACCCGCGAGGCCAAGGACCGCATCCGGATGATCCGCTCCTACGACCCGAGCGGGCCGAAGGGAGACGACCTCGCCATCGCCGACCCCTGGTACGGCGACGACAACGACTTCGACCGCACCTATGCCGAGATCGATGCCGCGCTCGACGGCATCATCTCGCACGTCCGCCACGAGCTCGGAGAGTGAACCCATGACCCGTGGCCCCGCCCCCCTCGCCCTCGTCCTCGGCACCGCGCTGCTCCTCGGCGCCTGCTCCGGGTCACCCGAGGAGAGCCCCTCGAGCTCGGCCGCGTCGAGCCGCACGTCGAGCCCGACGGATGCGACGAGCTCGAGCACCTCGTCCGAGGGCAGCGAGACGTCGTCGGAGGGCAGCGAGACCTCCGCCTCCGGCGCAGGCGGCGGGCTCGACTGCGGCGCGGTGACCCCCGACGAGCTCGAGGAGTGGGTCGGCTTCCCCGTCGAGGTCTCCGATCTCTCAGGCCAGTGCAACGTCCTCCCCGGCGACGAGGCCGACCTCGGCGAAGGCACCGGATTTTCCTTGAGCTGGGGGCTCGCGGAGGACGGCACCAGCGTCGAGGACGCTGCCGCCAGCGACGAGTTCGCCGGCACGGGCGCCAAGACCGAGAGCCGCACCCTCGACGACGGCACGAAGGCCACCCTCGTCACCCTCGACCCGGCCGGCGCCTCAGGCGGCAACGTCTACCTCTTCGCCGAGCTCGACGGGGGACTCACCCTGACGGTCCTCGCGGCCGATCTCAACGGCGACCGCACGGACAAGCAGCTGACCACCATCGCCGAGGACGTCGCGCAGGCGTACACCTCCTGACCGGCCGTACCGGCCGGGCCTGCAGTGGACGCCGGGACCGGGCCCCCCTTCGTCTCTGGGAGGATGGCGCCATGCAGAGCCTCGCTGACGCCACGCCCCAGATCGCCCTCGGCGCGCTCGACGGTCGCTACCGTCCGGCCGTCGCACCGCTCATCGACCACCTGAGCGAGCCCGCGCTCAACCGGATGCGCGTGCACGTCGAGGTCGAGTGGCTCATCCACCTGACGAGCCGGCAGGTCGTGCCCGGCGTGCGCCAGCTGACCACCGACGAGCAGGCCGCCCTGCGGCAGGTCGTCGAGGACTTCGGCCCCGAGGACATCGCCGAGCTCGCCGCGACCGAAAAGGTCACCCAGCACGACGTCAAGGCCGTCGAGTACTACCTCAAGGAGCGCCTGCGCCAGATCGCGCCGGCGCCCGAGGACGCCGGGCTGTGCGAGCTCATCCACTTCTGCTGCACGAGCGAGGACATCAACAACCTCTCCTACGCGCTCATGGTCCAGGGCGCCGTCGAGCAGGTCTGGCTGCCGCGAGCCGACGCCCTCGCCGAGGCCGTCGCGACGCTGGCTGACGAGCTGCGCGACGTGCCGCTGCTCGCCCACACGCACGGACAGCCGGCCACGCCGACCACGATGGGCAAGGAGCTCGCTGTCCTCGCGCACCGGCTCCTGCGGCAGGTGCGGCGCATCTCGTCCGACGAGTACCTCGGAAAGATCAACGGCGCCACCGGCACCTTCGGCGCCCACCTGGCCGCCGTGCCCGAGGCCGACTGGCTGGAGATCTCGCAGTCCTTCGTCGAGGGTCTCGGCCTGACGTGGAACCCGCTGACCACCCAGATCGAGTCGCACGACTGGCAGGCCGAGATCTACGCCGACATCGCGCGCTACAACCGGGTGCTGCACAACCTCTGCACCGACGTGTGGAGCTACATCTCCATGGGCTACTTCGCCCAGGTGCGTGGACAGGGCACCGTCGGCTCGAGCACGATGCCGCACAAGGTCAACCCGATCCGCTTCGAAAACGCCGAGGCCAACCTCGAGGTGAGCAATGCCCTCCTCGACGTGCTCGCGACGACGCTCGTCACCTCGCGCCTGCAGCGAGACCTGACCGACAGCTCGATGCAGCGCAACATCGGCACCGCGCTCGGCCACTCGCTCCTCGCGATCGACAACGCGGGCCGCGGCCTGGCCGGTCTCGACGCCGTGCCCGAGGCCATGGCGGCCGACCTCGACGCCAACTGGGAGGTGCTCGGCGAGCCGATCCAGTCGGTGATGCGGGCGCTGGGCGCCCGGGGCGTCGAGGGCATGGACGAGCCCTACGAGCGGCTCAAGGAGCTGACCCGCGGGCGCCGCATCGGTCAACCCGAGCTCGTCGACTTCGTCCGTGGGCTCGGCCTGCCGGCCGACGTCGAGGAGCGGGTCGCGGCGATGACGCCCGCCACCTACATCGGTATCGCGCCGCAGCTGGTCGACCTGCTCGACTGATCTGCCGGCGCCGGGTGGCTCAGCGCATGGCGGCGTAGAGCGCCAGCGCACTCGCGCCCCACCCGGCGGCGTTGGGGTGCACCCACTCGGAGAACTCGCGACCGGTGCCGAAGATCGGCACCAGCCAGGCATTGGACTGGCTGGCGAGGGGACGCGGGTCGATGCCGTGGGTGTAGCCACCCCAGTCCGGCTTGACGTCGACGAAGGTGAAGCCGCCCCGCCCGGTCGTGGATCGGTCCAGCTCGAGCATCGCGGCCCGCTGCGCCGTGTCGCCACGCCGCTGCAGCCGGTCGAGCTCCTGCCCGAAGTCGTAGGTCGAGCTCAGCTTGTGGCTCCGAGTGTTGATGAGGTGCGGGTAGCCCAGGAGGTAGACCTCTGCGCGACCACCGGAGCGGGCGTGCACCGCCTTGAGCACCGTCTTGGTGCGTGACTTGAGGGTGCCGATCTCGGCATTGGCAGCGTCGATGGCCTGCTTGCAGCCGGCCGCCGCCCGTAGCGCCATGCACTGCGTGGCGATCGTCGTGAACCCCAGGTCGTTGCCGCCGATCGTCACGAAGACCGCATCGGTCGAGGTCGTCACGGAGTCGATCTGCGGGCGTGCCACGAGCTGGCAGCGGACGGTGGCGGTGAAGAGGGAGCCCGCCGAGGCGCTCGAACGGATCGAGTAGGTGTAGGAGAAGTCGCGCTGGCTCGGCGTGCCGCACAGCTTGTCCGCCTTGGCCTGGCGCAGCCACTGGGCGCGTGCGTCGACCGCACCCACGGGGACGCGGTAGGTCCGGGTCCGCAGCGTCGGGGACCCGAGCTCACGCGGGGAGAGGATGTCGTCGATGACGCCGCCGCTGCACGCGGCCGTCGTGTGCGTGGCACCCTGCCGCGTCGCCACCCGCTGGCCGTAGTTGTTGGGTGAGCGCCAGCAGGTCTTCTCCACGTAGGCGCCGGCCCCGTTGCCGGCAGAGTAGGAGTCACCGAGCGTCACGTAGTGGGGTCGGGTCTTCGCTGCAGCGGTGGGCGCCGGGGCAGCAGACGCACCCCCAGAGGCACCTGCGACGAGGAGTGCCGCGGTCGCAGCGAGGGTGGACAGGACTCGAGGGCGACGCATGGCAGGCCTCCTGGCAGGGGGTCGATCGCCGGTGATCGACCTTGGTTACTCCAGAGTAACTTCAGGAGGTGGGGCGTGCACCAGATGCGTCTCACCCCGCGAGCAGCCCGCCCCCGTACCGGCGCTGCGGAGCACCTCGTGGGCCCGAGGGACCCACCTCGATCACTCTCGCGGCTCGTCGGCCGCGATCCGCCCTGCCCACGGCCACCAAACGCGGTCCCCCAGATCGGCCACGAGGGAGGGGACGAGGATCGAGCGCGTGACGATGGTGTCGAGCAGCACCCCGAAGGCGACGATGAAGGCGATCTGCGCGAGGAAGAGCAGCGGGATGACCCACAGCGCCGAGAAGGTCGCCGCGAGCACCACGCCCGCGCTCGTGATGACCCCGCCGGTCACCGCGACCGCCTGGGCGATGCCGCGGCGCGTGCCCACCTGCAGCGACTCCTCCCGCGCCCGCGTCATGAGGAAGATGGAGTAGTCGACCGCGAGCGCCACGAGGAAGACGAAGGCGAGGACAGGGGTCGACGGGTCTGCGCCGGGGTACCCGAGCAGGCCGAAGACCACCGCGGCGACCCCAAGCGTCGCCGCGAAGCCGAGCACGTTGACGACGACGAGCAACGCGGCCGCGGCGACCGATCGCAGCAGACCGACAAGGATGAGCGTGACGACGAGCAGGATCGCCGGGATGACGACGACGTAGTCGCGCTGGCTCGCGGCGTCGGTGTCGACGCTCGTGGCCGTCGCCCCGCCGACGAGGGCCTCGGGGCTCACGGCACGCACCTCGTCACGCAGCTCGAGCACGACCTCGCGCGCCTCGTCGGACTCGGAACCCACGGTGAGCGGCGCGCTCAGCAGGGCGTCGGAGCCGCCCCGCTCGGCCGACTCCTCGACGCGCTCGGCCACCTGCGGGTGGTCGGCGAGCACCGCCTTCGCCTCGGTCGTCGCGGACGCCGGGACGATCACCTGGACCGGCCGCTGGTCACCGCCGTCGAAGTGCCTGTCGATGACCTCCTGCCCACGCACCGACTCGACCTCGGTCGTGAAGAACTGCGCCTGCGTGATGCCCGAGGCGTCAAAAGTCGTCGCCGCGCCCGCCGCGACGAACATCGCGGCGGCGGTGACGACCCACGTGCGGCGCGGCCGTCGGGTGACACGGTCGGCGACGCCCTGCCAGAGGCGGTGCCGCGGCGCGTCGTCGCGGCGGGGCGGGGAGGGCCAGAAGGCTGCGCGCCCCAGCAGCGCCAGCACCGCAGGCAGCAGGGTGAGCGCGGCCACCATGGCCCCGACGATGCCGAGGGCGCCGACCGGCCCGAGACCCGAGATGTTGCCCAGGTCCGACAACAGCAGGCAGAGCAGGCCGGCGATGACCGTCAGCCCGCTCGCCATGACCGGGCCGAGCGTCTGCCGCCAGGCCACGCGCAGCGCGGGCAGCGGGTCGGCCCGGTGCAGCTCTTCGCGATAGCGGGCGACGAGCAGCAGCCCGTAGTCGGTCGCGGCCCCGACGACGAGGATGAAGAGGATGCCCTGGCTCTGTCCCGACAGCTGGATCCACCCGGCCTCGGCCATCGGGTGGATGACCAGCGCGGCCAGGGCCAGACCGCACACGCTCGTGACGAGCACGGCGAAGGGGAGGACCGGACTGCGATAGACGAGCACGAGGATGACGAGGACGACGGCGAGCGCGACGAGCAGGAGGATCCCGTCGATGCCCGCGAAGGCCTCACCGAGGTCAGCGGTGAAGCCGGCCGGTCCGGTCACGGAGACCTCTCCGGTCACGTCGAGAGCAAGGTCACCGCGAAGTGCGTCGACGACGCGTGTCGAGATCGCCTCGCCGTCGACACGCTCCTCGACCTCGGCGGCGTCGAGCTCGAGCGGGACGAGGACGGCCGCCCCGTCGTCAGCGGGGATCACCGGCAGGGTGTCGGACGCGAGCAGCTCACCCAGCGTGCCGGGCACGCTGTCGACCTGCTGGTCGGGCAACCGCTCGGCCCAGCCCTGCAGCAGGCCGATCGTCGACCGGTCGATGCCGCCGTCGTCCTCGACGACGAGCAGGAGGGGCAAGGTCGCGTCGGCGCCGAAGTCACCGAGTCGCGCGCTCACCTGCGTCGACTCGGCGTCGGCGGGCAGGAAGGACGCCTGGTCGTTGTCCTGCACGCTGCTCAGCTGCCCCACGAGCGGGCCACCGACGCCGGCCACGACAAACCAGAGCACGATGACGACGCCCGCGACGATGCGGGGCACGGCCGTGGGCCGTCTGCGGAGTGACATGCCCCAAACCTAGACGAGCATGGGACAGCCGTCCTCAGGGCAGACGCACGAGCGCGGAGGGGTCCTCCTGCGGGAGGGCGCCCTCGGTGAGCGCAGCCGTGACGACCTGACGGTTGAAGGTCATGCGCCCGCCACGGGTGGTGAGGAAGGCGGTGTCGGCCGCATCGCGGCCGGTGGCGATGCGGATCATCGACTCGCGTGGCGCCAGGCGTGTCGCGTCGACGATGTGCCAGGCGTCGTCGACCCAGGCCTCGGCGACGGCGTGGAAGTCCATCGGCCGAAGACCGGGCGCGTAGACCGAGACCAGGCGCGCCGGCGTCCCCAGCGCACGCAGCAGCGCGACGACGACGTGCGCGAAGTCGCGGCAGACCCCCGACGCCTGGAGGATCGAGTCGACCGCGCCGTCGGTTCCCCGGCTGGAGCCGGAGATGTAGGCCATGTGCGTGTTGACCCACTCGCCGACGGCCTTGACCCGCTCCACGCCCGTCTGGGTCGGGAAGAGCCGAGCAGCCATGGGCGCCAGGCGGTCCGACTCGGCGTAGCGGCTCGGCCGGGTGAAGACCCACCGGTCGAAGTCGATCTCGCGTCCCACCTGGTCGCCGGTCGGCCGGGTGATGTCGACGAGTGCGGAGTAGGTCACCTCGAGCCACCCGTCGCCGACGCCCTCGACGAGGTGGAGCCGGGTGCCGTGGTTGCCCGCGAGCTCACGCGCCTGCACCTCACGCCCGCTGGCGTGGATGAGGATCTCCTCCTCGAGGATGTCGTGGGCGTTGGAGACCGCGAAGGACAGCAGCGCCTCGCGGACCCCCGTCGTGCCGTAGGCGAACTTGGTGCCGACCCGGGCCTGGAGCGGGGTGGCAGCGGCGTCGACGATCGCGAGGTCGGTCATAGGCCCATGGGACAGCGCGCGGGGCCCCCACGTCAAAGCGACGAGGTGCGGTCGGGTGTGGTTCGGTGATTTCCCTAGGGAAATACGGCGGGGCCTGCGCCTCTCCTAGGGAGATGCGCAGCCCGCGCTCTACGCTGGCGGCGACCACGAGGAGGTGGCCGATGGCGGAGTCCGGCCGACAGCGCACGCTGCAGCGCGCCTGGGAGCACTGGCGCGAGGGCATTGCCCCCGAGCAGGTGCGCCCCGAGATCCTCTCGTCGTGGGAGCGGTCCGCCGAGCACCTGCCGGCGACCGTCGAGGCCGCGCCATTGGCGGACGAAGGGGAGACCGCCACCCTCTTCGCGGAGTCACCGCTGTCGGCCGCCGTCAACCGCCTCGAGGGCGCGCTGCGGTCCGCCGCGGAGGACGGTGACCTCGTCGTCGCGGTCACCGACCCGCAGACCCGCATCCTGTGGACCTACGGCGGGCGGGTCATGCGCAGCGCCGCCGAGCAGGTCAACTTCGTCGCCGGCGGCCGGTGGGACGAGGGCAGCGTGGGGACCAATGCGCTCAACCTCGCCCTGCGCACCGACGCCGTCTCGACCGTCTTCGCCGCCGAGCACTACGCCCCGATCGTGCACAGCTGGGCCTGCTGGGCCGCGCCCGTCCACGACCCGGTGACCGGTGCCCAGCTCGGGGTGCTCGACCTGTCGACGACGTGGGACCGCAGCCACCCCATCGGCGCCGCCACCGCCCAGGCGCTGGCGCGTCTCCTCGAGACGGCGATCCCCGCGTCGTCGCTCGCGTCGACGCTGACCCTGCCCGCCCACCAGGGGCTGCACCTGCGGCTGCTCGGCGCGAGCGAGGTCCACCTCGACGGGTCACGGCTGCTCCTCACCCGACGCCAGGTCGAGATCCTCGCGATCCTCGCGCTGCACCCCGACGGGCTCTCGCTCGGCGAGCTGCACGCCCACCTCTACGGCGACGAGCGGGTCTCGACGAGCACCCTGAAGTCGGAGGTCAGCCACCTGCGCTCGGCCCTCGGCGGCCGGCTCGCATCGCGCCCCTACCGACTCGACCTGCCGGTGGTCAGCGACGTCGACGCGGTGCGAGCAGCGGTGCGGCGCGGCGATGCCCGCTCCGCCGTCGACGCCTACGGCGGCGACCTCGTCCCCGGGACCAGCTCACCCCTGCTCACCGAGACCGCGGAGTACCTCGCGGTCGCCGTCCGCGAGTGCCTGCTCACCGACCCCGACCCCTCGGCGGTCCTCGCCTACAGCGAGGTCGTCGCCGACACCGAGGTGCTGCAGCGGGCGCTCGACGAGCTGGGCGATGGGCGCCACCCGGCCCGGGCACCGCTGACCGCGCGGCTGGCGGCGGTGCTGCGGTAGGGCGGTAGCGTCGGGCCATGAGCGCAGCCGACCGAGCGGGCCAGCCCGCACTGCCCGAGGACCTCATCGACGTCAGCCACGTCGTCACCGCCTACTACGCGGTCCAGCCCGACCCCGACGACGTCGACCAGCAGGTCGCCTTCGGCACGAGCGGGCACCGGGGCTCCTCGCTCACCGGGTCCTTCAACGAGGCGCACATCCTCGCGACGACCCAGGCAATCGTCGACCACCGCCGCGCCGCCGGCATCGACGGCCCGCTCTTCCTCGGCCGCGACACGCACGCCCTCTCCGAGCCGGCGTGGACCACCGCCCTCGAGGTCCTCGTCGCCGGCGGTGTCACCGTCCTCGTCGACTCCCGCGACGGCTACACCCCGACCCCCGCGATCTCGCACGCGATCCTCACGGCCAACCGGGGCAAGGACCTCACGGCGAAGGGGATGGGGCTGGCCGACGGCATCGTCGTCACCCCCTCGCACAACCCCCCGAGCGACGGTGGGTTCAAGTACAACCCGCCCCACGGCGGGCCCGCCGACACCGACGTCACCAGCGCCATCGCCGACGCGGCCAATGCCCACCTGCGTGACGGCCTGCGGCAGGCGCGGCGGACTCCCTTCGCCCGGGCCCGGGCCGCCGCGACCGACCACGACTACCTCGCCGCCTATGTCACCGACCTGCCGAGCGTCGTTGACCTGCAAAGGATCCGGGACGTCGGAGTGCAGATCGGCGCCGACCCGATGGGCGGGGCGGCCGTGCACTACTGGGGCGAGATCGGCGAGCGACACGGCCTCGACCTCACGGTGGTGAACCCGCTCGTCGACCCGACGTGGCGGTTCATGACCCTCGACAAGGACGGCAGGATCCGGATGGACTGCAGCTCGCCGTCCGCGATGGCGAGCCTTGTCGCACAACGCGATCGGTACGACATCGCGACCGGCAACGACGCAGACTCCGACCGGCACGGCATCGTCACGCCCGACGCGGGGCTGATGAACCCCAACCACTACCTCGCCGTCGCGATCCAGTACCTGCACGGCGGCGCGCGTCCGGGATGGTCGAGTCGGCGCATCGGCAAGACGCTCGTGTCGAGCTCCATGATCGACCGCGTCGCGGCCGACCTCGGCATGGACCTGTGGGAGGTGCCGGTCGGCTTCAAGTGGTTCGTCCCCGGCCTGCTCGACGGCTCGGTCGGCTTCGGCGGCGAGGAGTCGGCCGGCGCCTCCTTCCTCCGCCACGACGGGTCGGTGTGGACCACTGACAAGGACGGCATCATCCTCGCGCTGCTCGCCTCCGAGATCCTCGCGACCACCGGTCGCTCTCCCAGTGAGCACTACGCCGACCTCGTCGCCCGCCACGGCGAGCCCGCCTACGCCCGCGTCGACGCGCTCGCGACCCGTGAGCAGAAGGCTGCCCTCAAGGCCCTGACCCCGGCCGCCGTCACCGCGGACTCGGTTGCGGGAGAGGCGATCACGGCCAAGCTCACCGAGGCGCCCGGCAACGGCGCGGCGATCGGCGGGCTCAAGGTCATCACCGAGTCGGCATGGTTTGCCGCCCGCCCGTCGGGCACCGAGGACGTCTACAAGATCTACGCCGAGTCCTTCCGCGGGCCCGAGCACCTGGCCCAAGTGCAGACGGACGCCAAGGCCGTCGTGGACGCGGCACTGGGCGGCTGACGACCGACCAACCTTTGGCCAACCTTCCTCGTCCTACGGTCGGCCCAGGACGACTTCGCAACGGTGCGTCGTCGATTGACCCCAGGAGGCAGACATGGCCGTCTACAGCCCGCCCGGCAGCTCGGACTCGACCATCGAGGTCAAGGAGCAGTACGACAACTTCATCGGTGGCGAGTGGGTCGCCCCCGTGAACGGCGAGTACTTCGACAACATCACCCCGGTGACCGGTCAGGTCTTCACCCGGGTCGCCCGTAGCACCGCCGAGGACATCGACAAGGCGCTGGACGCCGCGCACGCCGCCAAGGACGCGTGGGGCCGCACCTCGACCACCGACCGCTCCAACATCCTGCTCAAGATCGCCGACACCATCGAGGCCAACCTCGAGGACATCGCGGTCATCGAGACCTGGGACAACGGCAAGGCCGTGCGCGAGACGCTCGCCGCCGACATCCCGCTCGCGGTCGACCACTTCCGCTACTTCGCCGGCGCGATCCGTGCCCAGGAAGGCAGCATCTCGGAGATCGACCACAACACGATGGCGTACCACTTCCACGAGCCTCTCGGCGTCGTCGGCCAGATCATCCCGTGGAACTTCCCGATCCTCATGGGCGTGTGGAAGATCGCTCCGGCGCTGGCCGCCGGCAACTGCATCGTCCTCAAGCCAGCCGAGCAGACCCCGTGGTCGATCCTCAAGGTCGTCGAGCTCATCGCCGACCTGCTGCCCCCGGGCGTGCTCAACGTCGTCAACGGCTTCGGCGTCGAGGCCGGCAAGCCGCTCGCCTCCAGTCCCCGCATCGCCAAGATCGCCTTCACCGGCGAGACGACCACCGGCCGGCTGATCATGCAGTACGCCAGCCAGAACATCATCCCCGTCACCCTCGAGCTCGGCGGCAAGTCGCCCAACGTCTTCTTCGACGACGTCGCGGCCGAGCAGGACGCCTTCTACGACAAGGCGCTCGAGGGCTTCACGATGTTCGCCCTCAACCAAGGCGAGATCTGCACCTGCCCCTCCCGCGCGCTCGTGCAGCAGGGCATGTACGAGCAGTTCGTCGGCGACGCCGTCAAGCGCGTCGAGGCGATCACGCAGGGCAACCCGCTCGACACCGAGACGACGATGGGCGCCCAGGCGAGCAACGACCAGTTCGAGAAGATCAAGAGCTACCTGGCGATCGGCCGCGAGGAGGGCGCCAAGGTGCTCACCGGTGGCGAGTCGGTCGACCTCGGCGGCGACCTGTCCGGCGGCTACTACATCGCGCCGACGGTCTTCGAGGGCAAGAACTCGATGCGGATCTTCCAGGAGGAGATCTTCGGACCGGTCGTCTCGCTGACCTCCTTCGCCGACGAGGACGAGGCGCTGCAGATCGCCAACGACACCCTCTACGGCCTCGGCGCCGGCGTCTGGTCCCGCAGCGCGCACACGACCTTCGCCATGGGGCGCGGGATCCAGGCCGGTCGCGTGTGGACCAACTGCTACCACCAGTACCCGGCCCACGCGGCCTTCGGCGGGTACAAGCAGTCGGGCATCGGGCGCGAAAACCACAAGATGATGCTCGAGCACTACCAGCAGACCAAGAACCTGCTCGTCAGCTACGACCAGAACAAGCTCGGCTTCTTCTGATCGAGCCCGACCGAAGGGAGTCCCCCGCCATGGGTGCACGCGTCGACCTCACCGAGGAGGCAGCAGCGCTGCTCGCGAAGCTCGAGCAGCGCCACGGCCCGCTGATGTTTCACCAGAGCGGCGGCTGCTGCGACGGGTCGTCGCCGATGTGCTACCCGGCGGGGGACTTCATCACCAGCGAGGCCGACATCAACCTCGGCACGCTGACCGGCGAGGGCTTCACACCGATCGACTTCTGGATGAGCGTGTCGCAGTACGAGTACTGGAAGCACACCCACCTCACGGTCGACGTCGTCCCGGGGCGCGGGTCCGGCTTCTCGGTCGAGGCACCCGAGGGCGTGCGCTTCCTCATCCGCTCGCGCCTGATGACCGAGGACGAGCTGCGGGAGTTCGACCTCCTCTGAGCGGGGTGGGGCGGCGGAGCGAGCAGGTCTACCGTGGGGTCGTGACCGCTCCCCTCCTCACCGCAGCCGCCGTCGATGCCGCCGCCCGGGTGCTCGCCGACGTGCTGCCCCCCACCCCGCTGCACCGCAGCGACCGCCTCTCCGTCGCGACCGGGGCCGAGGTCTGGCTCAAGCGCGAGGACCTTCAGCCGGTCCGCTCCTACAAGTTGCGCGGAGCCTTCAACTTCATCGCCGGCCTGAGCGACGAGGAGCGGGCGAAGGGAGTCGTCGCCGCCTCCGCGGGCAACCACGCCCAGGGCGTCGCCTTCGCCGGTCAGCGCCTGGGCGTCGGGGCGCGGATCTACCTGCCGCGCAACACCCCTCGGCAGAAGCGTGACCGTGTCGCGGCCCTCGGGGGCGACCTCGTCGAGGTCATCGTCACCGGCGAGGTGTACGACGACGCGGCGACCGCGGCCGCGCAGGACGCGGCCCACACCGGGGCCGTGGTCGTCCCCGCCTTCGACGCCCTCGACACGATGGCCGGTCAGGGCACCGTCGCGAACGAGATCGTCGCGCAGCTGGGGCGGGTCCCCGACCTCGTCACGGTGCCCGTCGGCGGCGGCGGGCTCCTCGGCGGGATGGCGACGTGGCTGGCCGCCCACGCCTCGACCACCCGCCTCGTCGGGGTGGAGCCCGAGGGTGCCGCGTCGATGGCGGCAGCCCTCGCCGCCGGCCGGCCGGTCGACCTGGAGGAGGTCTCCCCCTTCGTCGACGGGGCTGCGGTCCGCCGCGTCGGAGACCTCACCCACGCGGCCGTCGCGGCGACCGGCACCCACCTCACCTCGGTCTCCGAGGGCGCCCTGTGCGTCGAGATGCTCGCGATGTACCAGGCGGACGGGATCATCGCCGAGCCCGCCGGCGCCCTCGCCACGACCGTCCTGCCGGACCTGCGGATCGAGCCCGGGTCGACCGTCGTCGCGGTCGTCTCGGGCGGCAACAACGACGTCTCCCGGTACGCGGAGATCGTCGAGAAGGCGCTGATCCACGAGGGCCGCAAGCACTACTTCCTCGTCACCTTCCCCCAGGAGCCGGGCGCGCTGCGCCGCTTCCTCGACGAGGTGCTCGGGCCCGACGACGACATCGCGTACTTCGAGTACGTCAAGCGGAGCAACCGGGAGACCGGGCCGGCGCTCGTGGGTCTCGAGCTCGGCCACCCCGACGACCTGGTCCCCCTCCTCGCCCGGATGGAGGCCTCCCCGCTGGTCATCGAGCGGGTCGACCCGACGAGCCCGCTCTTCCGCTTCATCGGCTGACCGCTCTCCCTCACCCTGCGCATCTGCCTAGGGAAATGCGCAGGCCTCCCGTATTTGCCTAGGGAAATGCGCAGGCCTGCCGTATTTGCCTAGGGAAATGCACGGGTTCGAGCGTCGAGGAAATACCCTGAGGGGGTATGGTGTTCGCGATGGTGAGACCCACGAGACGGAGGACCGCATGGCCGGGTACAGCGGCAGCAAGGACGACTACCTCAAGCGACTCAGGCGCGTCGAGGGGCAGATCCGCGGCATCTCGCGGATGGTCGACGAGGACACCTACTGCATCGACATCCTGACCCAGGTCGCCGCCGCGACCAAGGCGCTGCAGGCCGTGAGCCTGGGCCTGCTCGAGGACCACATCGGTCACTGCGTCGTCGACGCTGCCAAGGAGTCCGACGAGGCTGCGGCCGCCAAGGTCACCGAGGCCAGCGCCGCCATCGCCCGCCTCGTGCGCTCCTGACCCGACCCACCCCCTTCGCCTCCCCGGCCATGCCGACACGACTCGAGATGATGACCCCATGAGCACCACCAGCCCCACGACCGATCCGGCCACCACGACGACCTCCGGGCAGAGCGTCGACCTGGCGATCACCGGCATGACGTGCGCGTCATGCTCCGCCCGGATCGAGCGCAACCTCGGCAAGATCGACGGCGTCGAGGCCGTGGTCAACCTCGCGACGGAAAAGGCGCGCGTCAGCTACCCCGACGACGTCACCGTCGACGACCTCGTCGCCTCGGTCGAGTCCGCCGGCTACGGTGCCAGCGTCATCACCCCCGAGAGCCGGCTCGCCCCCCCGACGCACACGCCCATCAAGCGCGCCGATCTGCAGCGCCGGGCCGTCGTGGCCGGAGCCCTGGCCCTCGTCGTCGTGGTCCTCGCCATGGGCCCGTGGGACTTCGCCGCCAACCCTTGGCTGCAGTGGCTGCTCGCCACACCGGTCGTGACGTGGGCGGCGTGGCCCTTCCACCGGGCGGCCTACCTCAACGCCCGGCACCTCGCCTCCACGATGGACACCCTCGTGAGCCTCGGCGTGAGCGCCGCCTACCTCTGGTCGACGGTCACCCTGCTCACCGGGGCCGGACCTCACGGCCACTACTACTTCGAGACCGCGGCGGTCATCACCACTTTCCTCCTCCTCGGTCGGTGGCTCGAGGCCCGCAGCACCGACGAGGGGCGCTCCGCGCTCACCGAGCTCATGGACCTCGGGTCGAAGGGAGTGGCCGTGCAGCGGATCGACTCCCGCACCCGCGCGACGACCGAGGTCAACATCCCCCTCGACGACCTGCAGGTGGGCGACCACTTCATCGTCCGTCCGGGCGAAAAGGTCGCCACCGACGGCACCGTCATCGACGGCACGAGCTCCATCGACACCTCGCTCGTCACCGGCGAGTCCCTGCCCGTCGACGTCCGCAGCGGTGACCACGTCGACGCCGGCACGGTCAACACCTCCGGCCGGCTCGTCGTCGAGGCGACCGCCGTCGGGTCCGACACGACGTACTCCGCCATCGTCCGCCTCGTCGAGCAGGCCCAGACCGGCAAGGCCGACATCCAGCGGCTCGCCGACCGTGTCTCGGCCTACTTCGTGCCCGCGGTGCTCGGTCTGGCGCTGCTCACCTTCGTCGGGTGGTGGATCGGCAGCGGCTCGGCGACGACGGCGCTCGGCGTCGCCGTCACGGTCCTCATCATCGCCTGCCCCTGCGCCCTGGGTCTCGCGACGCCCATGGCCCTGCTCGTCGGCACGAGCCGCGGCGCCCAGCGCGGCATCCTCGTCAAGGGCGCCCAGGTCCTCGAGGACACCCGACGGATCGACACGATCGTCCTGGACAAGACCGGCACGATCACCACGGGCGTCGCGCAGGTGACCGACCTCGCCGCGGCCCCCGGCCTGCACCCGGCCGCGGTCCTCACCGCCGCGGCCGCGGTCGAGTCGGGCAGCGAGCACCCCATCGCCCGGGCGATCGTCCGGCGTGCCCAGGACAAGGGCATCAAGGTCCCGGCGATCCGGGACTTCGAGGCGCTGCCGGGCTCCGGCGCGGTCGCGACGATCAAGGACACCCGGGTCACCGTCGGCCGCGCAGACCTCTTCGACGAGGTGCCGGCCGAGCTCGCGACGCTCGAGCGGCCCGGCACGACCGTCTTCGTCGGCTGGGACGGCGTCGCCCGCGGGGCCCTGACCGTCGCCGACGAGGTCCGCGACACCTCCGGTGACGCGATCCGGGCCCTGCGGGCCGAGGGGCTGCAGGTGTGGCTGCTCAGCGGCGACAACGAGCACAACGCGACCAAGATCGCCGCCCAGGTGGGCATCGACCCCGAGCACGTCGTGGCCGACGTGCGCCCCCAGGACAAGCACGACGAGATCGCGCGCCTCCAGGACTCCGGGAGGGTCGTCGCCATGGTCGGCGACGGCATCAACGACGCCGCCGCCATCGTCAGGGCCGACCTCGGCATGGCGATGGGCACGGGCACCGACGTCGCGATGGAGTCCGCCGACATCGTCCTGGTCCACGCCGACCTCGAGTCCGTCCCCCGCGCGATCGCCCTCTCCCGGGCCACGCTCGACGTCATCAAGCAAAACCTCGCCTGGGCCTTCGGCTACAACATCGCCGCCATCCCGCTCGCGATGGCCGGCCTGCTCAACCCGATGATCGCCGGCGCCGCGATGGCCCTGAGCTCGGTGCTCGTCGTGCTCAACTCCCTGCGCCTGCGGCGGGCCGTCGAGGACTGACGGCTCTCCCCCTTCGCTCCGGCACCGGAGGGACGCACGATCGGCCGGGCACCACCCCTGCGGTGCCCGGCCGATCGGTCCGTGTGCGTCAGAGCTCGGCGTTCCACGCGTCCTTGTACGTGAGCTTGCCGCCCGTCTGCATGAGCGCCCGGCGGTAGATCCGCTCGGCGACGAGGATGACGGCGACGGTGGCCGCGGCGAGCAGACCCAGGCTGATGACCGCCTCCCACCACTGCGCCTCGCCCGAGACCAGGCGCATCGGCTGGAGGATCGCCGAGAAGGGCGGGATCCACGCAAGCACGTCGACGACCGTGCCGCTGGCAAACATCGCGCCGAAGAACATCACCATGAGCAGCATCGTCACGGGGAAGGACGTCGACTGGATGTCCTCCTGGCGCGAGGCCAGAGCACCCGACACGGCGTACAGCGCCGCGATCATCGTGAAGCCGGCGATGAAGAAGATGACGAACCACGCCAGCCCGGAGGTCAGGCCCGGCAGCATGTCACCCCAGTCGGTGAAGCTCGCGCCGACCACCGCCACCGCCGCGTAGAGCAGCAGCTGCCCGACCGCGAGCGCGATGGCCGCGATGAGCTTGCCGAAGAGCAGGTGGCGCAGGGGGATCGATGTCGCGATGATCTCGACGATCCGGGACTGCTTTTCCTCCGTCACGCTCATCGCGAGGTACATGCCGAAGATCGCCGCCGACATGTAGAAGAGGATCGCCATGCCGAAGCCGACCGCCTTGGCGATGCCCTGCTGCTCGGCGTCCCCGTCGAGGATGTCCGTGGTCAGGGTCGTCCCCCGCTGCAGGGTCGCGATGTCGGTGCCTGCCTTGTCGGCGTTGGCGGCCAGGGCGACGCTGCTCACGGTCTGGGTGGCGATGTCCTGGAGGGTGCTCGGGACGTCCGCCTTGCCGGTGAGCTGCCAGCCGTCGTCGGTGGGCGCCAGGTAGGCGTCGGCGCTCTCGTCCGTGACGGCCGCCTCTGCGGCTGCGGCGTCGTCGACGTCGATGAGCTGGACGCTCACCTTGTCGTCGATGCCGGGAGCCGCGTCCACGATCGCCTGGCCCATCTCTTGCGACTGGCTGGTGACGGCCAGGTCGTACGTCGTCGCCTTGTTGGCATTCCACGCCTGGAACCCGAAGACGGCGACGAGGATGACGAGCGAGAGCAGGGTGGACCCGATGAAGGTCTTGTCGCGCAGTCGGACGGACAGCTCGCGCTTGGCGACGAGGGTCCATGCGTGTGTGGTCTTCATGCTGTCACCTCTCGGTAGACCTCGGACAGTGGCGGGATGATCGGGGAGAGCTCGGTGACGCCACCGCGGCGCAGGCCCTCCGCGAGGACCTCGCCGAGCAGTCGCTGCCGCTCCGCCTCGGAGTCGGCGCTCAGGTCGAGCACGGCGACGGGCCCGTCGACGTCGACGGCGGCGATGCCGGGCAGGTCACGGACCCAGCCGGCGTCCCGGGCCGCGACGAGGCGGTGCCGGCGCGGCGCGCCGCCCCGCAGGTCGGTCGGGGTACCGGAGGCGCGGACCTGCCCCTTGGCGAGGATGACCAGCTCGTCGCACAGGCGGTCGACGAGGTCGAGCTGGTGGCTGGAAAACAGGACCGGCACGCC
Organism: Janibacter sp. RAF52; assembly: GCF_052114035.1. Classification (NCBI taxonomy): domain Bacteria; kingdom Bacillati; phylum Actinomycetota; class Actinomycetes; order Micrococcales; family Intrasporangiaceae; genus Janibacter; species Janibacter sp. RAF52. Next base: position 66,942 of record NZ_JBFRDY010000013.1, read on the forward strand.
ACGGGCGGTGTGCTCGCGCAGCAGGTCGGCCATCGAGTCGACGGCGTCGGGGTCGAGCCCGGAAAAGGGCTCGTCGAGGATGAGCGCGGCCGGCTCGATCATCAGCGCCGCGGCGATCTGCACGCGCTGCTGGTTGCCGAGGGAGAGGGACTCGACGGTGTCCTCGGTGCGCTCCTCGAGCCCGAGGCGCTCGAGCAGGGTCATGACCGACTCGCGGGAGGCCTTGGCGGTCATGCCCCGCAGCTGCCCGAGGTAGATCAGCTGGTCGGCGACCTTTTGCTTCGGGTAGAGGCCGCGCTCCTCCGGCATGTAGCCGATGGATCGCTGGTCGGCGGCCGTGATCGGCCGGTCACCCCAGAGCACCCGCCCCTCGGTGATCGACAGGACGCCCATGATCATGCGCATCGTCGTCGTCTTGCCGGCGCCGTTGCCCCCGACAAATCCGGTCATCTTGCCCTGGGGGACGGTGAAGCCGATGTGGTCGACGGCGGTGAAGTCGCCGAAGCGTCGGGTCAGCCCCTCCACGGTGATCGTCTGCGGTGTCGTGTCCATGACCCCAACGCTATGGATCCCGCCGGCACCGCGGATCAGCCTCGAGGCTGGTCTTGGGGTCGCGGGCCCCTCCCCCCGTGGGGGGAGGCACCTCCCCCGCGACGGTGGGGCCCTCCCCCCCCCTTCGTCCGACGAAGGGGGGTCAGCCCGCCGAGCCGCCGTCGACGACGAGACCCGACTCGTGGGCGATGATCACCGCACCCACGCGGTCACGCACCTGCAGCTTGGCGAAGATGCTCGAGACGTGCGTCTTGACCGTGGCCGCGCCGATGACGAGCTCGTCGGCGATCTCGGCATTGGACCGGCCCACACCCATGAGCCGCAGCACGTCGCGCTCACGGTCGGTGAGCTGGCCGAGCAGCCCGGCGTGACGACCGGCACCCCCCGGCTGGGTGGCGGGCCCGACGGACATCTGGGCGATGACCCGCTGGGTCACCTCGGGTGCGAGCAGCGCGTGCCCGTGACCGACGGCCCGCAGCGCGTCGACGAGCTGCTCGGCCTGCGCATTCTTGAGCAGGAAGCCGCTCGCGCCCGCCTGCAGCGCGGCGAAGAGGTAGTCGTCGCTGTCGAAGGTCGTGAGGATGATGACCCGGCCGAGGTCCCGCGCGACGACCTCGCGGGTCGCGGTGATGCCGTCCATGACGGGCATCTGCACGTCCATGACGATGACATCGGGGTGGAGCTCGGCCGCCAGGTCGATGGCCTCGCGGCCCGTCGACGCCTGCCCGACCACCTCGAGGTCGTCCTCGACGGAGAGCATCATCGCGAAGCCGGAGCGGATGAGCGCCTGGTCGTCGACGAGCAGGACCCGCAGGGGTGCGGTCACGTCGACGGCCCCGGTCGAAGGGGGATCCGCGCCCGCACCCGGTAGCCGCCGAGGGGGCGCGGGCCGATCTCGACCGACCCCTTGTGGGAGGAGATGCGCTCGCGGATGCCGAGCTGCCCCATGCCGGTGCCGGAGGTGCCGGGGCGCGGCCGGCCGTCGTCGGTCACCTCGACCTCGGCATAGCTCGCGTCGACGCGGACGGTGACGCGGGCGCGCTGGGCGGTGGAGTGCCGGGTGACATTGGTGAGCGCCTCCTGGGCGGTGCGGTAGAGCGAGTGCCCGACGGCCTGCGGCACGGCGGCGAGGTCCCCGTCGGTGGCCTCGACGACCTCGTGGGCGATGCTCAGGCCGGCGCTGCTCCGCTCGGCGACGATCGACGGGATGTCGGCGAGGGTCGGCTGGGGTGCGTGCTCGTCCTCGTCGCGGACGGTGCCCCCGGTCCGCAGCGTGCCAAGCAGACCGCGCATCTGGGTGACGGCGTCACGGGAGGCGTCCTCGATGGTGGCCAGGGCTCCCTTCGCCGCGGTGGGGTCACGGTCGAGGACCCGGCGGGCCGCTGCCGCCTGCACGCCGATGCTCGAGACGTGGTGTGCGACGACGTCGTGCAGCTCGCGGGCGATGCGCAGACGCTCCTCGACGACCGCGCTCTCGCGCAGCTGCTCGGTCTGCTCGCTGATCGTCACGGTCTGCTGCTCGAGGCGGGCGCGCTGCCGGGCGGCACGCCAGGCGACCTGGCCGCCGAGGACGGCGCCGCCGAAGTACAGGAGGTTGATGAGACCGAGCATGAGGGGTGCGGCGATGGTGGCGGGCAGCCAGGCGGCGGGGTCAGCGGCCTGGACCAGGTCGCTCAACGACTGCCCGACGGCCATCCCCCAGACCAGCCAGAGGAACATCGCGAAGATGATCACCCCGTAGACGATCGCCATCTCGCTGCGCTGCCGTGCCCACGCCACGCCACCGAGGACGACGAGGAAGTACGCGATCTGCGTCGACAGCAGGCTCGCCATGGGCGGGTCGATCGTCGAGATGGCCCAGTAGGCGATCGAGGCGGCGATGACCGTGGCGAGCGGGAAGCGCCGCCGGGTCAGCAGGAAGAGCGCGGGGACCGCGGTGTAGACCCACTGCATCCACCGCCCGGAGTCGTTGTCGACGAGTCCGCCGAGCGAACGCATGAGCTCCAGGACGAAGAGCGAGGCGGCGACGACGGCCGCGGTGAAGACGATGTCGCCACGGCTGATCGTGCCGCCGGGGCGGACCCAGTCGTCGTCGAGGGCGAAGAAGTCGCCGAGGCGGTCGGACCAGGCCATGTCGGGGCGGTCAGAGGGTGACCGGGCCACCCGGGGTGTTGAAGGTGACCGACATCAGGCCGGGGGTGCCGTGCGGGGCGACGAAGTCGAAGGTGATGACCGACGAGGTCTCCTCGGGCGGCAGGCCGCCGAGCCAGTCGGTGACCCGCGCCGGGTCGCCGGCGATCATCAGGGACGAGATGGTGACGTCGGTGCTCGCCTCGGCGGAGGGGTGCGGGGAGCCCTCGCCCCACTTGACGAAGAAGGGCAGCTGCGGGTCAGCGAGCGTGCCCTTGATGCCGATCTGCTTCCAGAGGAACTCGCGACCGTCGGCGAGACGACGGTTGCCCTCGACCGCGGTGCGGTCGAGGCGGGCCTCGACGGCGGCGAGGTCGTCGTCGACGCGGATGACCCAGCCCATCCAGCCGCCGCCGGCCTCGGAGCGGGCGCGCACGACCTGGCCGAAGGGGGCCTTGTCGGAGCTCGGGTGGTCGAGGACCTCGACGATCTCGACGTACCGCTCGTGTGCGAGCGGCAGGATCATGTTGCGCGTGCCGAAGCGCGGGTGGATGCCCCCGTCGCACGGGGTGACGCCCAGGGCCTCGCCGAGACGCTCGGCAGTGGCCTTGACACCGGACTGGTCTGCGGCATAGGAGACGTGGTCAACGCGCATGCAGGCATGGTGGCACAGGCCACGCGTGGGGCCGTAATCGGGTCGGTCAGGCGGTCCGCCGCTGCCGCACGGCCTCGTAGACGACGATCGCCGCAGAGGTGGCGACGTTGAGCGAGTTCGCCCGGCCCACCATGGGGATCCGCACGTGGTGCTGGGCGCGCTCGAGCGCGATGTCGGTGAGCCCGTACTTCTCGGACCCGACGGCGACCGCCACGGCCCCGGTGAGGTCGACGTCGGTGTGCTCGACCTGGGTGTCGGGCGTCGTCGCGATGATCTCGACGTCGTGGGCGGCCAGCCAGGCCCAGGCCTCCTCGGTCGTCGCGGCGGCGACGGGGACGCTGAAGACCGTGCCCTTGCTCGACCGGATGACGTTGGGGTTGCCCCAGTCGGTCACCGGGTCGGCGGCGATGACGAGCGAGACGCCGGCGGCGTCGGCGGTGCGGAGCATCGCGCCGAGGTTGCCGGGCTTCTCGACCCCTTCGCACAGGAGGACGAGAGCGCCGTCCGGCAGGTCGACCTCGTCGAGGCGTCGGCCGGGAGCCGGGACCTTGGCGAGGATGCCGTCGGGGCCCTCGCGGTAAGCGACCTTTTCGAAGGCGGTGCGGCCGAGCTCGACGACCTCGGCCCCCGCGTCGCGGGCCCGCTCGACGAAAGCGGCACCGACCCGGGGGTCGAGCATGAGCTCGGGACAGTGGAAGAGCGTGCGCGGCCGGACACCGGCGTCGAGAGCGAGCGAGGTCTCCTCGAGCCCCTCGACGAGGGTCGCGCCGGTGCTCTCGCGGATGCGGCGGCGGCGCAGGGTGACGAGGTCCTTGAGGCGCTGGTTGGCCGGGGACGTGATGACGAGATCGGACATGGCGGATCAAGCATGCCCCACAATCGGTGGATGCCCCCGGACTACCGCGTCTCAGCTCGCCGCGTCGTCGTCGCACTGGGTGCGATGTCGCTCGCCATGCTGGTCGTCGCCGCGCTGGGTCGCTGGGTGCTCATCCCGGCCGACTGGGCCCGGGCGCTGGACGAAGGGGGCGTGGCCGCCGGCACCGACCTCGTCCTGTCGGCGCCGTGGCTGGGTGACGTCGCCCGTGCGTGGTCGGCCCTCAGCGGGCCGTGGGTCGTGCACCCGCTCGTGGTCGTGGTCGCGGTGACGCTGTGGGTCCGTGGGCTGGTCGGGAGGTCGGTGCTCGTCGTGCCGGCGATCGGCCTCGTCGGGTGGGCGCTCGGTGCGGTGTGCAAGGAGATCGTGCAGCGGGCCCGCCCGGAGGACGCGGTCGTCTCGTACGGCAGCTGGTCCTACCCGAGCGGGCACGCGACGAATGCCGCCCTCGGCGCGGTCCTGCTCATCGCCCTGCTGACCCTCGTGGCCACGGTCTCGATCCGCTGGGGCGCCACCCTGCTCGTCGTCGTCGCGACGGCGCTGACGGCCGCCGACCGGATCGTCCTCGGCGTCCACTACGTCAGCGACGTCGCCGCCGGGCTGGTCCTCGGGTCGGCCCTGGCGCTCGTCGGGCTGCGCCGCTTCCCCCTTCGTCCTGCCGCTGACCCGCCGCCCGCCGACTCCACATCTCCCTAGGGAAATACGGCCCCACCTGCGCATCTCCCTAGGTGTTGCGGGGCATGAGGTTGGTGACACCAGGTCGGGTGTAGGGCGGGCAGGTCCCTTGGCGACAAGATGAAGGTGTTCGAAGCCTCATGAGTCGGAAGGAACCTGCCCTATGTCCCACGCTAATGCCCCGTGGACTGCGTG
>NZ_JBFRDY010000014.1:0-58603 GCF_052114035.1 Janibacter sp. RAF52
ACGTCGTCGAGTGCCGCTTCGCCAAGCTCAAGCAATGGCGCGCACTGGCCTGCCGCTACGACAAGCTCGCCCTGACCTACCGCGCCGCCGTCGTCCTCCACGCAGTGATCGCCTGGACCCAACTTTTGTCAGACACGCCCTAGGGAAATGCGGCCAGGCGTGCGCATTTCCCTAGGGAAATGCGCAGGTGGGGTGGGGCGGGGTCAGAAGAGGGCGCTCATCAGGCTGGTCCGGCCCTTGCGCACCCGCTCGTCGTGGTTGCCGACGACGGCGAAGAGGTCGAGCAGGTGGGCCTTGATGCGGTCGCGCTCCTCGGCCTGCGTCACCCGGACGAGGTCGATGAGTCGGGTGAAGGCATCTTCCACGTGGCCGCCGAGCACGTCGAGGTCGGCGACGACGAGCGCCGCCTCCACGTCGGAGGGGTCCCCGGCCGCGCGCTCCCTGGCCTGCTGCAGGTCGACCCCGCGGGTGCGCTTCATGAGCGCCACCTGCGCCAGACCGAGCTGGGCATCGGTGTCCTTGGGGTTGGCCGCGATGGCCTGCTCGTAGGCGGCCGTCGCCGCGTCGAGGTCGTCCCGCTCGATGGCGTCGTAGGCCTCCTGGTGCAGGGGCGGCAACTCCTCCTCCGCCTCGGGCGCCGCGCCGCCGCTGACGCGGCCGGTCACCCCGTGCTGCACGGCGACCTGGAGCAGCTGGTCCAGGACCTGGCGGAACTGCTCCTTGTCGACCATCCCGGTGAAGAGCGGGACCGGCTGACCACCCACGAGGCCGAGCGCGACCGGCACCTCGGGCGGCTGGATCGCGGACATGATCCCCGGGTTGGTCGCCACGTCGAGGCCGACGACCTGCAGCCGGCCCTCGAGACCGGCAGCCAGGTCGATCACGTCGTCGAGCAGCGCCCGACTCTGCGGGTGCTGGGAGGACCAGACGATCGCCACGGCGGGGACGACGCTCGTGCGGCTGACGATCTGGTTGAAGGTCGCGTCCGTCGCCTCGACGACCGGGCCGTCGATCGCGCCGCCGGCATCGGCGGCCTGCCCCGCAGACTGACGGGGCGCGGCGGAGGAGGGTGCAGCGGCCGGCTGACCGGCTCCCGCCGAGGTCGGCGGCTGACCGGGTCGGGCCGCCCCTCCGAGGCTGGAGAGGTCGACGGCTCCACGCAGTGCTCGGGTCGGATCACTCATGGCGCCATTGTCCCCTACCGGCGCGGCGGGCGATCACCTGCCCTTGGCCGACTCCAGGACGTCGCTGGCGCCGACGACGCGCGCCTTGCCCTCCGGTGGCGTCACGAAGGCCACCGTCTCGGCGTGCTTGACGGTGAGCGACTTCTTCACGGAGGACCGGTCGATCTCACGCTTGAGCGCCGGCTGCTCGATCTTCAGCTCCTTGAGCTTGGACGTCGCCGTGATCGTGTCGGTCCGCGTCATCGGCAGGAAGGTCAGCGAGCCACCGTCGGCGAGCTCGAACTCGACGCTCTGCCCGTCGGCGATCGCCTGGCTCTGCCGGTAGGTCGCGAGCTTGCCGAGGTCCTTGGACGTCGCCTTGGCGTTCTTCTTCAGGGCCGCGGAAAATCCGTCGCTGACGGAGACGTCGGCGGGCGCCTTCGATGCGGGGTAGGCCACGCCCTTCGCCCACGCGTCGGCCGCGGCGGTGACGTCCTGCGAGGGAGCCTTGGACACCTTGACCGGCGAGCCCTCCTCGATCGGGGCGAGCGCCGGCACGCTGGCACCGGAGGCCATCGGCACGTCCGCAAAGAGCGTGTACGGCTTGTCGACGGCCGGGGCGACGAGCACGTGGAGGTACTGCACGTCATCGGTCTGCGAGGTGGCGAGCACCGCGCGCGGCCAGTCGGTGCCGCGGCTGACCGCGAGCACCTTGAGGCCGTCGATCGTGTCGTCGCTGCGGCTGGTGCGGTCCTTGGTCTCGACGGCCGCCTCGACCTCGCGCAGCGCCGGGCCGGAGAGGACGTCGGCGCGCGTGGCCTCGCCCTTCTTGTCCGAGGCGCGGCTGACGTCGACGGCACCGGTGATGACCCGGTCGGCGACCTGGTCGGCGGCCTGCGAGGAGATCGAGGCGCCACCGGTGTCCTCGGCCGGCGCGTCGTGCACGCCGGCGATCGAGGCGCCGAGGCCGCAGCCGCCCAGGGCGACCGGCAGGGTGACGAGGGTGATGACGAAGGGGGTGCGACGGGTCATGCGCGCTCCTCACGGGTCGTGCGGGAGACCCGCGAGCGGATGACGCCGGCGAGGCCGGAGCGGATGAGCAGGACGATGCCGGCGGCGAGCAGCAGGAGGCCGACGACGAGGGTGACGAGGGCGGTCATGCCCCAGCTGCCGTCCTCGACGGTCATCGTCACCGACTCGATCTCGCTGCCCTCGGGGGCGGCGACGACGAAGGTCTGGGGGGCGTCGTCCTGGTCGACGGTGCGGGTGATCTCCCCCTTCGCGGCGGAGGACTGCTGCCAGATGTCCAGACCGGCGGGGTCGATGGCCTCGCCCTGGCCCTGGTCGGTGGCCGTGAGGGCCCAGTCGCTGACGTCGACGCCGGCGACCTGCGCGCGCTGCGCGTCGCCGAAGAAGGCCTCGACGTCAGAGGGGCGGGCGGTGCCGACCCACACGTCGCCCGAGCCGGTCGCGGTGATCTCGACCGGGTGGTCGACGCGGTTGAGCACGTCGGGCTCGAGGACGACGACCCGCTGGCCGGGCTCGGCAGTGAAGGTGGCCGTGCCGGAGGTGCCGAGGTGGGCGAGGAACCACGCCCCGACCACGGCGGCCACGAGGCCGACGAGGGCCAGGAGGGCGCCGGCCACGCGCTGGATGAGCATGCTCACGTCGAGTGCTTTCGGTCAGACATCAGGGGGTGTCACCGAACCGGCGACGTCCCACCATGACAAAGGTCGACCGAATGTCACAAATCGGTCACGACTGCGACCATGGCTCAGTCGCCGGCGAGCAGCCCCTCGACGCGCTCGACCTTGGCGGCCATCTGGCCGGTGTGCCCGGCCCGGATGTCGGCCTTCATCACGAGGCCGACGCGGTCGCCGTAGGGCTCCATCGCGTCGACGCACGCCTTGACGACGGCCATCACCTCGTCCCACTCCCCCTCGATGGTCGTGAACATCGAGCCGAGGTCGTGGGGCAGCCCGCTGTCGCGGACGACACGCAGGGCCGCGGCCACCGCCTCGGCGTAGGAGCCCCGGTCGTCGGGCGACGAGGGAGCGATCGAGAAGGCGAGCAGCACGGGGACCTCCGGGTCACTTGGTCATGCGGAGCCGACCGTCGACGCGCTCGAGCACGTAGGTGTGCGTCTCGACGCTCTCGTCGCGGTCCTTGGGGTGGTAGGTGAGGGTCACGGTGACCTCGCGCGCTTCCTCGTCGACCGTGATGTCGCTCGTCTCGACCGACTCGATACCGCTCCAGAAGTCGTCGTAGCCGGCACGGTCGGTCTGGCGCGACGGCGCGAGCATGTCCCACGCGGCGTCACGGTCGGAGGTCACCGTCGAGAAGTAGTCCTCGACGAAGGTGCGCCCCTCGTCCTGCGTGATCCCGTCGTCATCGCTCTCGCTCGACGAGCTCGACGAGGGCTCGGTCGTCGTCGAGCTCGACGACGGCTGGCTCGACGTGGACTCGCTGGGCGGGGGGTCTTCGCTCGTCGACACCTCGGTCGTGGTGCTCGACCCGCCCGGCGACCCGCTGTCGTCCCCGCGCGAGGCGGCGAAGGCGATCGCGGCCACGGCCAGGGCGACGAGACCCGCGGCGAGCAGGACCCACAGCCACCCGACTCCGCGGCGTGGCGGCAGCCGGTAGGGGTCCTCGGTCGCAGCACCACCCGGGACGAAGGGGGCGCTCCCCCCGTGGTCGGGTGCCGTCGCGACGGCCGTCGGGGCGGCTCCCGCAACGGCACCGGAGCCGCCTGCGGCGACGTCCTCGAGCCGACGCAGCACCTGGCTCATCGTGCCCCGACGGGCCGGGTCGCGGGAGAGCATGTCGGCGAGCACCGGCTCGAGCGGCCCCGCACGCTCGGGCCGCCGCGGCGGGTGGGCCGCGATGCTGCGCAGGGTGGCCAGGGCATTGCCCTGGGGTGGGTAGGCGTCCTTGCCCTCGACGGCGAAGTAGATGACCGCTCCGAGGGCCCAGACGTCGGCGGCCTCGCCGTGGTGACCGCCCACGGCGACCTCGGGCGCCATGTAGCTCGGGGTGCCGGTGACCATGCCCGTCTGGGTCAGCTGCTCGTCGCCACCGGAGCGGGCGATGCCGAAGTCGCCCAGCTTGGGGCGGCCCCCGCCGATGAGGACGTTGGCCGGCTTGACGTCGCGGTGGACGATGCCCGCCCGGTGTGCCGCGGCGAGCGCGCCGGCGAGCTGGGCGCCGAGGTCGGCCGCCCCCTTCGGCGTCATCGGGCCGCGCTCGCGGATGGCAGAGGTCAGGGTCGGGCCGGCGACGTACTCCATGACGAGCCAGGGCGTGCCCTCGTGCTCGGCCACGTCGTAGACCGCGACGACGTTGGGGTGGTTGAGCGCGGCCGCGGCCCGGGCCTCGCGCATGGCGCGACGGGTCTCCCCTTCGCTCTCGCCCGAGAAGTCGCCGATCTGCTTGGCCGCCACCTGGCGCCCGAGCACGGTGTCCCGGGCCAACCACACGGTGCCCATCCCGCCACGACCGATGGGCCGCACGGTCTCGTAGCGGCCACCGATGAGCTGGGGCGTGGTCTCAGTCATGTCCGGGCCAGCGTAGATGCTCGCGCGCGGCTACCGGCACGTAGACTGCCGCCCGCAAGCGTCCGCCTGCTCCGTCGTCGTGTCCTACAGGGGGATCCCGCCATGTCGTACCCAGCTCCGCCGCCTCCCGGTGGCGCCGGTCAGCCCAACCCGTACCAGAGCACGCCCTACGGGGCCGGGCCGGCGGGTCCCGCACCGAAGAAGGACAACACGCTGCTGTGGATCCTCGGCATCATCGCGGGCGTCGTCCTGCTGTGCTGCTGCGGTGTCGGCGGCTTCTTCCTCTTCATCGCCAACGAGGCGGACGACGCGATCTCGAGCTACTCCTCCTCCGCCGGCGCGGGCAAGGACGCCGACGCCGCGAGCGCTCAGGTCATCGGTGAGGGCAGCTCCGCCACCGTCGACGGCGCGGCGATCCGGCCCGGGTGGTCCGAGTCCGGCGGCGACATCTCGGGGCTGGCCGTGCGCAACGACAGCGGCTCCTCCGACTCCTTCTACCTGACCTTCTACTTCATGAAGGACGGCTCGGTCGTCGAGGACATCGTGTGCACGACCGACTTCCTCGACGCCGGTGCGACGGACTACTCCGCCTCGTGCGTGGGTGCCTTCGACGACCTCGGCGACGTCGACGAGATCCGGGTGCGCGAAGGGGTCTGACGCCCGACGCACGACGGGATCCTCGTCAGCGTCGAGTGACCTGAGTGGTGGGCGGCAGGCCGGCGAGGCCGACCTGCCCCCACCCCCGCCACCGCATTTCCCTAGGCAGATGACAGGTCCGGTGGTGATTTCCCTAGGTAGATGCGCCCGACGAGCTCTGGCAGTACGCCAGACGGCTACAGACCGAGGGCTCCGCGCAACTCGTGCGCCGCGGCGAAGGGGTCCGTGGCACCGTCGACGACCCGCCCGGCAAGCGTGTCGAGCGCGCCCCCCGAGCCGAGGTCACCGAGTCGCTCCCGCAGACCGGCGACGACGAGCGCGGTGATCTCGTCGCGGGCGCGGGCCGTGCGACGCTCCCGCAGGGTCCCGCTCGAGGCCAGCCACGACAGGTGCTCACCCAGCGCGTCGACGGTCTCGTCGACGCCGGTGCCCTCGAGTGCGGAGGCCCGCACCACCGTGCGACGCCAACCGCCCGGGACGGAGCTCTCCCCCATCTGGATCATGTGGCGCAGGTCCCGCACGGTCGCATCGGCACCGTCGCGGTCGGCCTTGTTGACCACGAAGACGTCCCCGATCTCGAGGATCCCCGCCTTCGCCGCCTGGATGCCATCGCCCATGCCGGGCGCGAGCAGCACGAGCGTCGTGTCCGCCGCCCCGGCGATCTCGACCTCGGACTGACCGACGCCGACGGTCTCGACGAGGATCGTCCCGAAGCCCGCCGCGTCGAGCACCCGGATGGCCTGCGGAGCCGAGACCGAGAGCCCGCCGAGGTGACCGCGGCTGGCGAGCGAGCGGATGTAGACCCCCGGGTCGCTGGCCGAGTCGTTCATCCGGATGCGGTCGCCGAGCAGCGCACCTCCGGAGAAGGGCGACGAGGGGTCGACGGCGATGACGGCGACCTTTTCCCCCTTCGCCCGCAGGGCACGCACGAGCGCGTCGGTGGTCGTCGACTTGCCGACGCCGGGGGCGCCGGTGATGCCGACGACGTGGGCGCCGCCCGTGTGGGGAGCGAGCGCCGCCATGACCTCGGGCAGGGCCGGGTGCTGGTCGTCGACGAGCGAGATGAGTCGCCCGACGGCACGCGACGTCCCCGCCCTGGCCTCCTCGACCAGGACGGGGACATCGATGCTGCGGCTCAAGCTCAGGCGCTCGGCACGCGGATGATCAGGGCGTCACCCTGACCACCGCCACCGCAGAGCGCGGCCGCACCGACGCCGCCACCGCGACGCTTGAGCTCGTGGGCCAGGGTGAGCACGACGCGAGCACCGGAGGAGCCGAGCGGGTGACCCATGGCGATGGCGCCACCGTTGGGGTTGACCTTGTCCTCGGCCAGGCCGAGTTGCTGCGCCGAAGCCAGGCCGACGGCGGCGAAGGCCTCATTGATCTCGACGACGTCGAGGTCGGAGGCGGAGATGCCCTCCTTCGTGGCGGCAGCCTCGATGGCATTGGCCGGCTGCGCCTGCAGCGTGGAGTCGGGGCCGGCGACGACGCCGTGGGCACCGATCTCGGCCAGCCAGGTGAGGCCGAGCTCCTCCGCCTTCGACTTCTTCATGACGACGACGGCGGTCGCACCGTCGGAGATCTGCGAGGCCGAGCCGGCGGTGATGGTGCCGTCCTTGGCGAAGGCCGGACGCAGCTTGCCGAGGGACTCGGCGGTCGTGTCGGCGCGCACACCCTCGTCGGTGTCGAAGACGACCGGGTCACCCTTGCGCTGCGGGATCTCGACCGGGACGACCTCGTCGGCGAACTTGCCCTCGGCCCAGGCCTTGGCGGCCTTCTGGTGGCTCGCGGCGGCGAAGGCGTCCTGCTCCTCGCGGGAGAAGGCGGAGTCGTCGGCGTTCTTGGCCTCGGTGAGCGCGCCCATCGCCTGGTCGGTGATGACGTCGTGCAGACCGTCGTAGGCCATCGAGTCCTTGAGCTTGGTGTCGCCGTACTTGATGCCCTCACGACTCTTGGGCAGCAGGTGCGGGGCGTTGGTCATCGACTCCTGGCCGCCGGCGACGACGATCTCGAACTCGCCGGCGCGGATCAGCTGGTCGGCGAGCGCGATGGCGTCGATGCCGGAGAGGCAGACCTTGTTGACGGTGAGGGCGGGGACGCTCTTGGGGATGCCGCCCTTGATGGCCGCCTGCCGGGCCGGGATCTGGCCCTCGCCCGCGGTGAGGACCTGGCCCATGATGACGTAGTCGACGTCCTCACCCTTGACGCCGGCCTTGTCGAGGGCGCCCTTGATGGCGAAGCCGCCGAGGTCCGAGCCGGAGAAGCCCTTGAGCGAGCCGCTCATGCGGCCCATCGGGGTGCGGGCCCCCGCGACGATGACGGTGGGGTCGGTGGACATGCGTTGGCCTCCGGGGTGCGTGTCGGGGACGGCGCCGCAGCGGCGCCGTGTCTTGCCCGTCACCCTAGCGACGCGGACGAAGGGAGGGCAGTGCCCCCCGGCGTGGGGCCCGTCACGACTGGCGCAGTCGTCTCGTCCGCCCCGCCCGGGTGGGGCAGGCCACAGGCGAAGGGGGCGCGACAGCCCCCTTCGCCTCTCTAGGCTGCGGGCATGACCGATCTCTTCACCGCCATCGACCACGTGGGCGTCGCCGTGCCCGACCTCGACGAGGCCATCGCCTTCTACCGCGACTCCTACGGCATGGAGCTCGCGCACGAGGAGACCAACGAGGAGCAGGGCGTGCGCGAGGCGATGATGCGCGTCGGCGCCTCCGGCTCGTGCATCCAGCTGCTCGCGCCGCTCTCGCCCGAGTCGACGATCGCGAAGTTCCTCGACCGCAACGGCCAGGGCATCCAGCAGCTCGCCTACCGCGTCGAGGACATCGACGCGGTGTGCGCGACGCTGCGCGAGCGCGGTCTGCGCCTGCTCTACGACACCCCCAAGCGGGGCACGAGCAACTCGCGGGTCAACTTCATCCACCCCAAGGACGCGGGCGGCATCCTCGTCGAGCTCGTCGAGCCGGCGGCCGACGCCGCGCACTGACCGGCCTCGGACGAAGGGGGTGGGGCGCCGCGACGGCGCCCCACCCCCTTCGTGCTGCCCGCTGGTGAGAGACGTCACGAGCCCGCCAGCGGGCGTCGACCGAGGCCGACGGCGACGATGGTCTGCAGCAGTCGCCGCTCACGGTGCGGGTCGGCCGCCACACCGACGGTGTGAACTCAGTCATGAGACCGCCCCCCGCACCGCCGCGACGACCTAGGTTGCACGCAGACGTACGACCGAGCCCCATCCCCACGAGGCCGAGGAGCCCATACACATGGCAATCGACCAGATCCGCGACGCGATCCTCTCCGGTGACCGCAGCGAAGAGACCTACGCCAACCTCCCCCTGCCGGACACCTACCGCGCGACGACCGTCCACAAGGACGAGGTCGAGATGTTCAAGGGGCTGAAGAGCCGCGACAAGGACCCGCGCAAGTCCCTCCACATCGACGACGTGCCGATCCCCGAGCTGGCCCCCGACGAGGCGCTCGTCGCCGTCATGGCCAGCGCGATCAACTTCAACACGGTGTGGACCTCGATCTTCGAGCCGGTCTCGACCTTCGGCTTCCTCGAGCGCTACGGCCGTCTCAACAAGTACTCCAAGCGCCACGACCTGCCGTACCACATCGTCGGCTCCGACCTCTCCGGCGTGGTCCTGCGCACCGGCGGCCACGTCTCGAAGTGGAAGCCCGGCCAGGAGGTCGTCGCCCACTGCCTGTCCGTCGAGCTCGAGGACGCCGACGGCCACGACGACACGATGATGGACCCGCAGCAGCGCATCTGGGGCTTCGAGACCAACTTCGGTGGTCTCGCCGAGCTGGCGATCGTCAAGGCCAACCAGCTCATGCCCAAGCCGGAGCACCTCACCTGGGAGGAGTCCGCCTCCCCCGGTCTGGTGAACTCCACCGCCTACCGCCAGCTGATCTCCAAGAACGGCGCCGCACTCAAGCTCGGCGACCGCGTGCTCATCTGGGGCGCCTCGGGTGGCCTCGGTTCCTACGCCACGCAGATGGCGCTCGCTGCCGGCGCGACCCCGATCTGCGTCGTCTCCTCCCCCGAGAAGGCCCAGATCTGCCGCGACATGGGCGCCGAGCTGATCATCGACCGCAACGCCGAGGGCTACAAGTTCTGGAACGACGACAACACCGAGCAGAACCCCAAGGAGTGGCAGCGCCTCGGCAAGAAGATCCGTGAGCTCACGGGCGGCCACGACGTCGACGTCGTCTTCGAGCACCCCGGCCGCGAGACCTTCGGCGCCTCGGTCTACGTCACCCGCAAGGGCGGCAAGATCGTCACCTGCGCGTCGACCTCGGGCTACATGCACGAGTACGACAACCGCTACCTGTGGATGAACCTCAAGAGCATCATCTCCAGCCACTTCGCGAACTACCGCGAGTCGTGGGAGGCCAACGAGCTCATCAACCGCGGCCTCGTCCACCCGACCCTGAGCAAGACGTACGCGCTCGAGGAGGTCGGCCAGGCGACGCTCGACGTGCACCACAACAAGCACCAGGGCAAGGTCGGCGTGCTCGCCCTCGCCCCCGAGCCGGGCCTGGGCGTCACCGACCCCGAGAAGCGCGCGAAGTTCGAGAAGCAGATCAACCGCTTCCAGGCGGTCTGACCCGCCTCGGGCTTCCCCACCCGCACGAAGGGGGCCACACCGGATCACCGGTGCGGCCCCCTTCGTCATGCCGTGGGGCGCGCTCCCGTGGTCGAGCGAAGGGAGCGGACGGCGACAGGTAGTGCACCAGCACCTACGGTCCCCGAAGGGGCCGACGCGGCCGTCACGGCGCCGATCCCTGAGGAGGCCGCCCGTGGTCGTCACGGCGCCGACCCCCAAGGAGGCCGCCCGCGACCACCCCGACACCGATCCCTGAGGAGGCCGCCCGCGGCCGTCTCGAAGGGACCAGGCCAGGAAACCCGGATGTCCCGGCCATGGCTCGAAGGGAGGGACGACCACCGACCCCCGGGGCCAGGGTCAGCGCCCGTAGCGCCCTTGGTCGCGTGCCTGCCAGCAGCGAGAGTGCCAGTGCCGTCGGTCGTCCACTCCCCCGAGACCGTCGTCGGGCCAGACGACGACGTGCGGCGTGCCCGGTCGGATCTCGTGCGTGCACCCGGGGCAGGTGTACGTGCGCTCGGAGGTCTGCCCGCTCAGCCGCCGCACGATCCACGTGCGCCCCATCCACGTCTCCCGCGTCTGCGGCGCGCGCCCGAGCGCGAGCGGGCGGTGCTCGTCACGGCGACGACGGTTGCTGCGGGGCATGGGACCATGCTGTCCCACGCCCCGTCCGCCGGGCCAGTCGGTCCGGCTCGACGCCGACCGACGAATCGAGGACCTGTGCGCGACCTGCTCTGGATCACCCCGACGGAGGCGGTCTCCGTGGCCGTGGGCACGGCCGGCATGTACCTCGCGATGCTCCTCCTCGTGCGAGTTCTGGGTCAGCGGGTCCTCTCGGGCATGTCGAGTTTCGACCTCGTCGCGGTCATCGCCTTCGGCTCGATCATCGGGCGGGCCTCCCTCGGCGACTTCCCGATGCTCGGCAGCGGGCTCGTCGCCCTGACGACACTCGTGTCGATGCAGGGACTCCTCGGGGTGCTACGGCATCGCGGGTGGATCCAGCGCACGATCGTCAACCCTCCGGTCCTGCTCATGGCCGGCCCGCACGTCATCGAGGCGCACATGCGCCGCTGCCACGTCCTCCCGGGCGAGCTCCAGTCGCGGCTGCGGCTCGCCGGGGTGCGCCATCACGAGGAGGTCGTCGCGGTGACCTTCGAGCCGTCGGGGGCGATCAGCGTGCTGCGGCGCGGTGAGCCCGTCGACCCGCTGCTCCTCAGCGGGGTCGTGGGTGCCTCGCTGGTCCCTCCGGAGCTGCTGGCCCCCTCGTCACCGTGACCTCGACGTGCCACGGCCCCGGACCAAAGGGAGGGTCCGGGGCCGTGGCACGTGGGCGGGATCAGTAGGTGCGGAAGCCCTCGCCCGTCTTGCGGCCGAGCTTGCCCGCGGCGACGACCTCACGCAGGAGCGGGGCCGGCGTGAGGGACTCGTGCTGGAACTCCGCGAGCAACTCCTCCTCGATCGCGAGCGCGACGTCGTTGCCGACGACGTCGAGCAGCGCGAAGGGGCCCATCGGGTAGCCGTAGTGCTCGGTGATGGCCCCGTCGATGACGTCGAGCTCGGCTCCCTCCTCGTGCGCCTTGATGGCGTCGTTGAGGTAGGGGAAGAGCAGCGCGTTGACGATGAAGCCGGAGCGGTCGGCGCAGCTGACGGCGACCTTGCGGGTGCTGCGGCACAGGTCCTGGACGGTGTCGAGCACGTCCTGGCCGGTCGTCGGGTGGTTGATGACCTCGACGAGCTTCATGATCGGGGCCGGGTTGAAGAAGTGCATCCCGACGACGTCCTGCGGGCGCTTGGTCTGCGCGGCGAGGTCGGCGATGGACAGCGAGGAGGTCGTCGTGGCGAGGATCGCACCGGGCTTGCAGATGCGGTCGAGGTCGGCGAAGAGCTGGTTCTTGATGCCGATCTCCTCGGCGATGGCCTCGACGACGATGTCGACGTCGCCGAGCGCCTCGCGCTCGGTGGCGCCGGTGAGGCGGCCGAGGATCGCGTCGGCGTCGCCCTGCTCGAGGCGGCCCTTGTCGACCTGGCGGGAGAGGTTCTTGGCGATCTTGGCCTGCACGGCGTCGACCTTGTCCTGCGTACGGGCGACGTAGGTGACGGGGAAGCCGTTGGCCGCGAAGACCTCGACGATGCCGCTGGCCATCGTGCCGGAGCCGACGACGCCCACGGTCTTGATCGGGCGGGCGGCACCCTGGCCGTTCGCGGCGGGGGTCAGCTCGTCGGCGACGACCTCGTCCCCGGCGTAGCTGTAGAAGCCCTGGCCCGCGGCCTTGCCGGTGCGGCCCTCGGAGATGAGGCGCTCGATGGCCGGGTTGGGCTGGTGGCGGGGGTCGTTGGTCTCGGCGAAGCGCGCGGCGAGCGCGTCGCGGACGGTCTCGAGGCCGAGCTCGTCGATGACCGTGAGCGGTCCCTTGGGCAGGCCGCAGCCGAAGCGCATGCCGTTGTCGATGTCCTCGCGGGAGGCGTACTGCTCGTCGAACATCGAGGCGGCGTGGTTCAGGTACGGGAAGACCAGGGCGTCAGCAAGGGCGCGGGAGTCAGACATGTCGGCACTATCGCAGTCCGTCTGACCCGTCGGTAGGGGGCGGCGGCGTGATGGTCCGCACAGGCATTTCGTCGGACGCGTAGGGTCTGCGGGGTGCGAGTGGTGATTGCGACCTGCAGTGTCGACTACGAGGGGCGACTCAATGCCCACCTGCCCCTGGCGACCCGTCTGCTCATGGTCAAGGCCGATGGTTCGGTCCTCGTCCACAGCGACGGCGGCTCCTACAAGCCCTTGAACTGGATGGCTCCCCCGTGCTCCATGGCCGAGGTCGAGCCGGACGAGACGGAGGCCACGGAGGGAGTCGAGGCGGTCTGGGTGGTGCAGCACGCCAAGACGGAGGACCGCTTGCGGGTCAAGCTGCACGAGGTGCACCACGACTCGGCCCACGACCTCGGTGTTGACCCCGGTCTGGTCAAGGACGGTGTCGAGGCTCACCTGCAAAAGCTGCTGGCGGAGCACATCGAGACCCTCGGTGAGGGCTACGCCCTCGTGCGTCGCGAGTACATGACCGCCATCGGTCCGGTGGACATCCTCGCCAAGGACGCGAAGGGGCTCTCCGTCGCCGTCGAGATCAAGCGCCGCGGCGAGATCGACGGCGTCGAGCAGCTGACCCGCTACCTCGAGCTGATGAACCGCGACCCCGCCCTGCGCCCCGTCACCGGGGTCTTCGCGGCGCAGGTCATCAAGCCCCAGGCCCGCACCCTCGCCGAGGACCGCGGCATCCGCTGCGTGACGCTCGACTACGACGAGCTCAAGGGCATCGACAACAGCGCCCACCGCCTCTTCTGACGCCTGCCCCGCCCACATTTCCCTAGGGAAATACGCACTCCTGCCCGCATTTCCCTAGGGAAATGACCACTCTCTTGCGCATTTCCCTAGGGAAATGCGCAGGTGGGGTGGGCAGGTCGGTCACATCAGGTAGGTCGGGTCACCTCACCTCGAGGCGGACGAAGGGGGTCTCCCCCGCCGTGGTGCCCGGCGCGAGGACGAGCACGGTCTCGCCCCGGTGCAGGTCGGCGATCTCGCCGAGCACCGGCGAGGTCGGCGGCCCCTCGAGCAGCCCCGGCTCCGTCTCGAGCGGCACGTCGAGCAGCTGCGCGAGCTGCTCCCCCGCCACATCGCCCGGGGCGCAGGCGACGGCCAGCACCCGCTCACCCGCGAGCGCGTCGACGAGCGCCGTCGCCGCCCCCGCATCGCGCGGTGGGGCGGCGACGAGCAACGTCGCCGGGCAGTGCAGGGCCATACCCGCAGGCTAGCCCTGACGGATCAGGCGTCGGCCGTCTCGAGCGCCGGCAGGCCGCGGTTGTCGCGGATGATGTCGAGGAAACGGCCCATGATCTCATTGAGCCCGAAGTCCTTGGGCGTGAAGACGGCTGCGACACCGAGCTCGCGCAGCTTCGCCGCGTCCGACTCCGGGATGATGCCGCCGACGATGACGGGGATGTCACCGGCGCCCTGGGCCTTGAGGCCGTCGATCACGTCCGGGACGAGCTCCATGTGCGACCCGGAGAGGATCGAGATGCCGACGAGGTCGACGTCCTCCGCGACGGCCGCGGAGACGATCTGCTCCGGCGTGAGTCGGATGCCCTGGTAGATGACCTCGAAGCCCGTATCACGGGCGCGCACCGCGATCTGCTCGGCGCCGTTGGAGTGCCCGTCGAGGCCGGGCTTGCCGACGAGGACGCGCAGCTTTTCGCCGAGCTCCTCCCCCGTGGCCCGCACGCGGTCGCGGACGGCGACGAGGTCGGCCGAGCCGCCGTCGGCGACGCCGACCGAGCCGGAGACGCCGGTGGGAGCGCGGAACTCGCCGAAGACCTCGCGCAGGGCCTGCGCCCACTCCCCGACGGTGACGCCCGCCCGGGCGCAGGCGAGCGAGGCCTCGAAGAGGTTGTCGCTCGTCGCGGCGACCTCCTGGAGTCGGGCGACGGCCTCCTGGGCAGCCTGCGCCCCGGCCGGGTCGGCGTCGCGCTCGGTGCGCCACGCGCGCACGGCCTCGATCGCCTTGGCCTCGACGTCGGCGTCGACGGTCTGGATCGCGGTGTCGAGGTCGGCCGTCAGCAGGTTGGGCTCGGTGGTCTCGAACTTGTTGACGCCCACGACGATGTCCTCGCCGGCCTCGATGCGCTGGCGGCGCAGGGCGTGGCTCGCGACGAGGGCGTTCTTCATGTACCCGGACTCGACGGCCGGCACGGCGCCGCCCATGTCCTGGATGCGCTGGATCTCGGCCTTGGCCCCCTCGACGAGCTCGGCGACCTTCTTTTCCACGACCGGCGAGCCGGCGAAGAGGTCGTCGTACTCGAGCAGGTCGGACTCGAAGGCGAGGACCTGCTGCAGGCGCAGCGACCACTGCTGGTCCCACGGGCGGGGCAGGCCGAGCGCCTCGTTCCACGCGGGCAGCTGGACGGCGCGGGCGCGCGCGTCCTTGCTCAGCGTGACCGCGAGCATCTCGAGGACGATCCGCTGGACGTTGTTTTCCGGCTGGGCCTCGGTCAGTCCGAGGCTGTTGACCTGGACGCCGTAGCGGAAGCGGCGCTGCTTGGGGTCGGTGACGCCGTAGCGCTCGCGGCAGATCTCGTCCCAGAGCTCGACGAAGGCGCGCATCTTGCACATCTCCTCGACGAAGCGCACGCCGGCGTTGACGAAGAAGGAGATCCGCGCGACGACCTTGCCGAAGTCCTCCTCGGGCACCCGGCCGGACTCCTTGACGGCGTCGAGCACGGCGAGCGCGGTGGACATCGAGTAGGCGATCTCCTGGACGGGAGTCGCCCCGGCCTCCTGCAGGTGGTAGCTGCAGATGTTGATCGGGTTCCACTTGGGGATCTCGCCGACGGTGTAGGTCACCATGTCGGTGATGAGGCGCATCGAGGGCCCGGGCGGGAAGACGTAGGTCCCGCGGCTCAGGTACTCCTTGATGATGTCGTTCTGCGTCGTGCCGGCCAGGCGGGCGCGCACCTCGGCGGGGTCCTGCCCGGCGGCCTCGGCCTGCTCCTCGGCGGCGACCTGGTAGAGCGCGAGCATGTACATCGCGACGGCGTTGATCGTCATCGACGTGTTCATCTCGCCGAGGGGGATCTGGTCGAAGAGGCGCCGCATGTCGCCGATGTGGCTGATCGGCACGCCGACCTTGCCGACCTCGCCACGGCTGAGCACGTGGTCGGGGTCGTAGCCCGTCTGCGTCGGCAGGTCGAAGGCGACGGACAGACCGGTCTGCCCCTTGGCGAGGTTGCGCCGGTAGAGCTCGTTGGACGCTGCGGCGCTGGAGTGCCCGGCGTAGGTGCGCATCACCCACGGGCGGTCACGCTCGGGGCGGGCGGCCTCGGCGGCAGGAGTGGGGGCATCGGTGCTGTCGGCCATGAGGGCAAGGTACCCGTGCGCGGCGACCGGGCGTACCCCCTTCCGCGGTGAAGGACGCCACACCCGGGGCCGATCACCCGATCCGGTCGGTCACCAGACCCATCACCCGCTCGAGCGGCCCCTTGCCCAGCAGCTGCCACCACGCCCAGCAGGCGAGGACGGTGACGGCGAGGACACCACCGGCGTACAGCGGCCAGCTCTCGTAGGGCGTCATCGGCGCCGTTGTGCGCTGCACGAGGGCGATGAGTCCGACGTGGAGCGCGTAGGCCGTGAGGGCCAGGGCGCCGACGGCCCGCACGGGGGCGAGCGCCGTGACGAGAGGCTGTGCCGGCGACCAGCGGGCAAGCAGGATGACGGCGCCACACGCACAGCCGGCGAGGGCGACGTCGAGCAGCGCGTCGGGCACGTCCCCGGAGACGACCTCGCTCACGCCCAGCCCTCGACCCGACACACGCAGCGCCACGACGGCCAGCCCGGCCACCAGACCGACCGCCAGCGTCCCGGCGGCCACCCGCGCGGTGAGCCGCAGCCGGGCGAGGACCACCCCGGCGAGGACGAAGGGGAGCAGGCTCACCACGCGGTAGTGGGTCGAGAGGACGAACCACTGCAGCACCTGGTCCACGAGCGCGGGCGAGTACACGCGCTCCGGCGCGAAGGCCGCCCTGGCCGCGGCGTTGACCGACGGGCCGACCGCGAAGACGAGCACCGTGACGGCACCCAGGACGCGCACCGGCAGCAGGGCGAAGGGAGCCGCGACGACGAGCGTCGCACCGAGCGACATCAGCACGATCGCGACGAAGGTCTCGAGCTCCTGCAGACCCAGGCCGATGGCCACGAGCAGCAGTCCCCGCACGAGGTTGCGGGCGAGGAAGACCCACCCGCGCACGGGGGCGTCGCGGCGGGTGAGGACGATGCCGGCTGAGATGCCCATGACGAGGGCGAAGAGCGGCGAGGCGACGTTGTTGACCAGGGTGATGGCGATCTTGACGACCTCGGAGTCCAGGGGCGCCCACACCCGCACGTGCGCGATGACCATGCACACGACGGCGACGCCGCGGACGAGGTCGACCGCGGGTCACGGGCGCCGTCCCACGGGTAGGTCCGGGTCGGCTCTCGGTCCTGGCTCACGCGTCCTCCGGTCGTCGCGGTCGACCGGAGTTTAGGGGGCGGCGGTGGCCGAAGGGGGTCAGCCGACCGCGAACCGGGAGCGGCGCAGGGCCACCGCCGGAGCGGGCGTCTCGGCGAGCAGCCGAGCCAGCCCGGCGCGGCGCAGGAGCCGGGTCGTGCGCTCGTCCGCGCCGGTGAAGCGCAGGCGACGTCCGGCGCGGGCGGCCCGGGCGTGGGCACCGACGAGCGTCGCGAAGCCGACCTGGTCGACGACGGTGGACTCGGAGATGTCGACGAGCAGGTCGTTGCCCTCGCGGATGGCCCGGATGAACTCCTGCCGCAGGTCGGCGCTGTGCCGCAGGTCGAAGGGGGCGTGCACCCGGACCCGGGTCGCTCCCACACCACCGACGGGCGCCAGCGCGGTCATCGCGCTCATGACGCTCACCTGCCTTCCCCTGATGCGTCGTCCTGGCTTCCTCCAGTGTGACGGGCGTCGCGTACGGGGCCCAGCAGGTGGCAATCACGATGTGATCACGCCATGACCAGGACTCCGTCAGGTCCAGGTCACCGGTCCCCCCTTCGGCCTCTGCCACGATGGCCCCATGGTCAACCTCACGAGGATCTACACCCGCACCGGCGACGAGGGCACGACGGCGCTCGGCGACTTCAGCCGGACCGCCAAGACGGACGTGCGGCTGCAGGCCTACGCCGACGCCAACGAGGCCAATGCGGTCATCGGGGTGGCCATCGCGACGGGCGGTCTCACGGATGAGGTCGTCGCGACCCTCACCCGGGTGCAGAACGACCTCTTCGACCTCGGCGCCGACCTGTCGACGCCGCTGCAGGCCGACCCCGAGTACCCGCCGCTGCGCGTCAAGCAGGCCTGGGTCGACGAGCTCGAGGCCGACTGCGACCACTACCTGACGCAGGTGGACAAGCTGCGCTCCTTCATCCTGCCGGGGGGCACGGCCGGCTCGGCCCACCTGCACCACGCGACGACCGTCGTGCGGCGTGCGGAGCGCTCCGCGTGGGCAGCGCGTGAGGTCTACGGCACCGAGGTCGCCGACGAGCGCGGCACCGGCGGGGTCAACCCGCTGACGACGACCTATCTCAACCGGCTGTCGGACCTGCTCTTCATCCTCGCGCGCGTGGCCAACCTCGAGATCGGCGGGGACGTGCTGTGGCAGCCGGGCGGCGGTCGTGAGGAGCGCCCCGACCGCTCCGCTAGGTGACGTTGACCCCGCGGCCAGGGGGCGCCGACTCCAGCCACGAGCGGACGGCGGGGTAGATCTTCGGCTCGACCGCAAGGTCGGCGAGGTGCCCCTCCTCCCCCGTCAGCCGCAGCGAGACGGCGGCCGCGAGCCCGGGCATCGAGACCGACTCGGAGGACGGGGTGGAGATCTCCAGGCCCTCACGGTCCCAGGAGTAGCTGGCATTGGTCGACAGACCGCTGACGCGGAACCACTCAAGGCTCTCGGAGCGCAGACGCAACAACCCCAGTCGCCATCGCGGCGACCCGGGCAGGCGGAGTGCACAGGGACAGACGGGGCCGTGCGCGGCCAGCGACCGTCGACGCAGCCAGAGAAGGACGAGCCACAGGGCGATGACGACACACCCAGCGAGGAGGATCACCTCCACCACGCCCAGGGTCGTCATCGCGGGTCAGCTCTTGGCCGGCGCCTGGACCGTCTCGGCGACGATCGTCACGTTGTCGTGGTCGACGGACAGGAAGCCACCGTCGATCGTCGCCGTCTGGTCGCCCTCGGTGGAGTGGATGACGACGTCGCCCTCGATGAGGACGCCGAGCAGGGGGGTGTGACCGGGCAGGATGCCGATCTCGCCTTCGGTGCTGCGGGCGCGCACCATGGTGGCCTCACCGGACCAGACCTTGCGGTCGGCGGCGACGAGTTCAACGTTGAGGGAGCTCACGGGTGGGGTCCTTCGTCTCGGTACGGCGGCAGGCTGTCATCGTATCCCGCCGGGGTGATGGGTCTGCGCGCGCCTCAGGAGACGACGAGCGAGAAGTAGTCCTGCCCCATGCCCAGGCTGATCATCCGCACGACCGAGTAGCCCAGCCACACGATGACGAGGGTCAGCACGATCTTGGGGTTGAGCCAGTCGAGCAACCTCTCGGTGGGTCGTCGCCGCACGAGCGCGACCGCGGTGTAGACGACCAGGCCAGCGGCCATCGCCATGCCGATCGGGCCGAAGAGGTTGTACTCGAAGGCGGTGAGGACGTCGCCGTGCGCCATGTGCACCCACGCGCGCGTCATGCCGCACCCCGGGCACGGCAGGCCCGTCAGCAGGCGCAGCGCGCACGTCGGGTCGCCGGAGTCGACCGACTGGACCGGCCAGGCCCGAGCGATGACCAGCCCGACGAGGCTGATCGCGGCGAGCACCGGCACGATGGCGCGCTGGGTGATGCCCACGCCCTTCGCCAGGTGGACCTGCTGGTGCTGCGGCGGCACGACGGGCTGGGTCATCGCAGCGGGCGCCCGTCGACGTCGACCATCTTGCGGGTGGCGACGAGGACGATGTCGATGATCGTCCAGATCGTCATGCCGCCACAGGTGACGAGCTTGAGGACGCCCAGCCCGACCTGCCCGAGGTACATGCGGTCGACACCGAAACCCCCGACGAGGACCGACAGGAGCAGCGTCGTCATCCACTCGCGGGTGGAAAACAGCCCGGGGACCTGCGAGGCCGGGAACCAGTTGTCCGAGCCCTCCCCGCGGACCGGGCTGTCGCCCTTGAGCTGGCCGTTGGTCGCCATGGCGGCGAGCTCGGCCAGCCCGTAGGGCCCGTACTCCTGCCCCATGACGTTGACGTGGTACCGCCCGCTCGACGGCTGCTGCGGGGCCTGGTAGCCACCCGGGGCACCCTGCGGCGGCTGGCCGTAGGGCTGCTGCTGGCCGGGGGGCTGGTAGCCGGACGGCGGCGGCGCCTGCTGCGACTGCCCGCTCTGGGGCTGCTGGCCCGGGGGCGGCGGAGGTGCGTAGGGCTGCTCGCCGGAAGTCGTCATGGCCGCCAGTATACGGGCGGGCCCGCGTGCGCCCCAATGCCGTCCGACCGGGGGCGGCCCTCCCCCGCGACGGCGACGGCCGCCCCCTTCGTGACGAAGGGAGCGGCCGTGGCCGTGCTGCGGGTGGGGTCAGAGGCTCTTCTGGATCTCCGCCCACTGGCGCTCGACGTCGTCGAGGCCACCGCACATGAAGAAGGCCTGCTCGGCCACGTGGTCGTACTCACCGTCGGCGATCTTGGTGAAGGCCTCGATGGTGTCGGCCAGCGAGACCGTCGACCCCTCGATGCCGGTGAACTGCTTGGCGACGTAGGTGTTCTGCGACAGGAAGCGCTGGATGCGACGCGCCCGGTTGACGAGGATCTTGTCCTCCTCGGACAGCTCGTCGATACCGAGGATGGCGATGATGTCCTGCAGCTCCTTGTTCTTCTGCAGGATCGACTTCACGCGGACCGCGGTGTTGTAGTGGTCCTCCGCGATGTAGCGACGGTCGAGGATGCGGCTCGTCGAGGTGAGCGGGTCCACGGCCGGGTAGATACCCATGGACGCGATCTCACGGTTGAGCTCGGTCGTCGCGTCGAGGTGCGCGAAGGTCGTCGCCGGGGCCGGGTCGGTGTAGTCGTCGGCCGGCACGTAGATCGCCTGCATCGAGGTGATCGAGTGACCACGCGTCGAGGTGATGCGCTCCTGG
Source organism: Janibacter sp. RAF52 (assembly GCF_052114035.1). NCBI lineage: Bacteria > Bacillati > Actinomycetota > Actinomycetes > Micrococcales > Intrasporangiaceae > Janibacter > Janibacter sp. RAF52. Next base: position 20,689 of record NZ_JBFRDY010000014.1, read on the forward strand.
AGGACGCCCATCTCGTCGGCGAGGGTCGGCTGGTAGCCCACGGCGGAGGGCATGCGGCCCAGCAGCGTGGAGACCTCGGAGCCGGCCTGCGTGAAGCGGAAGATGTTGTCGATGAAGAGCAGCACGTCCTGCTTCTGCACATCGCGGAAGTACTCCGCCATGGTCAGCGCGGACAGGGCCACGCGCAGACGCGTGCCCGGCGGCTCGTCCATCTGGCCGAAGACCAGGGCGGTCTGACCGAGGACGCCGGCCTCCTCCATCTCGACCATGAGGTCGTTGCCCTCACGGGTGCGCTCGCCGACACCGGCGAAGACGGAGACACCGCCGTGGTCGCGCGCGACGCGGGCGATCATCTCCTGGATGAGGACGGTCTTGCCGACACCGGCACCACCGAAGAGGCCGATCTTGCCACCCAGGACGTAGGGGGTCAGCAGGTCGATGACCTTGATGCCGGTCTCGAACATCTGGGTCTTCGACTCGAGCTGGTCGAAGGCCGGGGCGGAGCGGTGGATGCCCCAGCGCTCGTTGACCTCGAGGGTCTCGCCCTCCTCGAGGTTGAGGCAGGCGCCGGTCGTGTTGAAGACCTTGCCGAGGGTGACGTCGCCGACGGGGACGCTGATCGGGCCGCCGGTGTCCTGCACCTGGCCGCCGCGGACGAGGCCGTCGGTGGGCTGCAGGGAGATGGCGCGGACCATGTTGTCGCCGATGTGCTGGGCGACCTCGAGGTTCAGCGTGCGGGTGGTCTCCCCGAGCTGGACCTCGGTGGTGAGCAGGTTGTACTGGTCGGGCATCGTGTCGGCGCTGAACTCGACGTCGACGACCGGGCCGGTGACGCGGGAGATGCGCCCGACCCCACCCGCCTGGGTGGTGTTCTCTTCGGTGACGGTGGCAGTCATGGGTTCTCTCTACCTTCTCACTTGGACTCGGCCAGGGCCCCGGCCCCGCCGACGATCTCGGAGATTTCCTGGGTGATCTCGGCCTGACGGGCCTGGTTGGCCAGTCGGGTGTACTTCTTGATGAGCTCCTCGGCGTTGTCCGTCGCCGACTTCATGGCGCGCTGGCGCGCCGCGAGCTCGGAGGCAGCCGCCTGGAGGAGGCAGTTGAAGATGCGCGCGTTGACGTAGCGCGGCAGGAGCGTGTCGAGCAGCTCCTCGCCGCTCGGCTCGAACTCGTAGAGCGGGTAGAGCTCGTCCGCGCCCGGCTCCTCGACGCCCTCGACGACCTCGAGCGGCAGCAGCCGGATGACCTCGGCCTCCTGCGTCACCATCGAGACGAAGCGCGTGTAGACGACGTGGACCTCGTCGACGCCGCCCTCCTCGTACTCCTTGACGAAGTCCGCGACGAGCCGCTCGCCGATCTCACGGGCGTTCTCGAAGCTCGGCTTCTCGGACGAGCCGGTCCACTCCGCGACGAACTCCTTCTTGCGGAAGGAGTAGTAGGAGACCGCGCGACGACCCACGAGGTACGTCTGGACCTCCTTGCCCTGGTCACGAAGGGCGGCGGAGACCCGCTCCCCCTCCTTGAGGACGTTGGAGTTGTAGCCGCCCGCGAGGCCGCGGTCGGCCGCGATGACGAGCACCGCGGCACGGCGCACGTTTTCCGGCTCGGTGGTCAGCGGGTGGTCCTCGTCGGAGTACGTGGCCACGGCCGATGCCGCGCGGGTGAGTGCGCGGGCGTAGGGCGTGGACTCACGCACGGCCTGCTGGGCCTTGACGACCCGCGAGGCCGCCATGAGCTCCATGGCGCGCGTGATCTTCTTGGTCGCACTGACGGACCGGATGCGCTGCCGGTACTCCCGGATCTGCGCTCCCATGTGCTTCCGCCTCTCTGGTGGTCTGTGGTCGGCTCAGGGCCGGCGGTCGGGGGCTGCTGCCCCCGGTCGGGCGCCGCTGACGGCGCCCGACCGGTGGTGGGTCAGCGCTTCTGCTTGACGATCTGGACCTGCTCGGAGTCCTGGGCGTCGTCGCCCGACTCCTCCGCCGAACCGACCGGGACGTCCTCCTTGTTGGAGGGGACGAAGCTGTCGCGGAAGGTCTTGATCTCGGCCTCGAGGGCGGAGATCGTCGAGTCCTCGAGCTTGCCCGTCTCCTGGATGCCCTCCATGAGGTCGTTCTTGTTGCGCCGCAGGTGGTCGAGGAACTCGGCCTCGAAGCGACGCACGTCCTCGACGGCGATTGGGTCCAGCTCACCGGTGGTGCCGGCCCAGATGGCGACGGCCTGCTCGGGGACCGGGTAGGGGTCGGCCTGCTTCTGCTTGAGCAGCTCGACGAGGCGGGCGCCTCGGGCCAGCTGCTGCTTCGACGCGGGGTCGAGGTCCGAAGCGAACATCGCGAAGGCCTCGAGCGCGCGGTACTGGGCCAGGTCGAGCTTGAGGCGACCGGAGACCGACTTCATCGCCTTGGTCTGCGCGGCCGAGCCGACACGCGAGACCGAGACACCCACGTCGATGGCGGGGCGGACGTCGGAGTTGAAGAGGTCGGCCTGCAGGTAGATCTGGCCGTCGGTGATCGAGATGACGTTGGTCGGGATGTACGCCGAGACGTCGCCCGCCTTCGTCTCGATGATCGGCAGACCGGTCATCGAGCCGGCGCCCATGTCGTCCGAGAGCTTGGCGCAGCGCTCGAGCAGACGCGAGTGCAGGTAGAAGACGTCACCCGGGTAGGCCTCGCGGCCCGGCGGGCGGCGGAGCAGCAGCGACATCGAGCGGTAGGCCTCGGCCTGCTTGCTCAGGTCGTCAAAGACGATGAGGACGTGCTTGCCCTGGTACATCCAGTGCTGACCGATGGCCGAGCCGGTGAAGGGGGCGAGGTACTTGAAGCCGGCGGCGTCGGAGGCGGGGGCCGCGACGATCGTCGTGTACTCCATCGCGCCGGCCTCCTCGAGCGTGCCCTTGACGGACGCGATCGTGGAGCCCTTCTGGCCGATGGCGACGTAGATGCAGCGGACCTGCTTCTGCGGGTCGCCGGTCTCCCAGAACTGCTTCTGGTTGATGATCGTGTCGACCGCAACCGTGGTCTTGCCGGTCTGGCGGTCACCGATGATCAGCTGACGCTGGCCACGGCCGATCGGGGTCATGGCGTCGACCGACTTCAGACCGGTCTGCAGCGGCTCGTGGACCGACTTGCGCTGGACGACCGAGGGAGCCTGCAGCTCGAGCGCGCGGCGCTCCTCGGCCTCGATGTCGCCGAGGCCGTCGATCGGCTGGCCGAGCGGGTTGACGACGCGGCCGAGGAAGTTGTCACCGACCGGGACCGAGAGGACCTCGCCGGTGCGCTTGACGGTCTGGCCCTCTTCGATCTTGGAGAAGTCGCCGAGGACGACGACGCCGATCTCGTGGACGTCGAGGTTGAGCGCGAGGCCGAGGGTGCCGTCCTCGAACTCGAGCAGCTCGTTGGTCATGGCCGAAGGGAGTCCCTCGACGTGGGCGATGCCGTCACCGGTGTCGGTGACGCGACCGACCTCTTCGCGGGAGGCCGCGCCCGGGTTGTAGGACCGCACGTAGCCGTCCAGGGCGTCCCGGATCTCCTCCGGACGGATCGAAAGCTCCGTCATGTTGTCTTCTCCTCGTTGCCGGCCGCTGTGTCGGCCGAGTATGTGGTCTGCATGGGTGGTCTGACCCGGGCTGTCAGCCGGCCAGGTGGCGCTTCGCCTCGTCGAGACGTCGCAGGACGGTCCCGTCGACGACCTCGTCGCCGATCTGGACCCGGATCCCGCCGATGACGTCCTCGTCGTGGACGATCTGCAGCTGGACGGGCTTGCTGTAGATCTGCTGCAGCGCGCCGGCGAGCCGGGCGTGCTGCTCCTGCGTGAGGTCGACCGCGGTCGTGACGACGGCAGTCAGCTGCTGGCGACGCTCGGCCGCGATGTCGAGGTACTCCTCGAGCGTGCGGTCGAAGCGACGGCCTCGGGGGGCGAGCACCGACTGGCGTGCCAGTCGGACCGTCTCCGGACGGGCCTTGCCCTGCAGCAGCCCGCCGACCAGGTCCGCCTTGCCAGCGGCGTCGCCGGAGCGGTTGCCGATGGCGTCGCGCAGCTCGGGGTTGCCGGCCACGACGCGCTCGAAGCGGAAGAGCTCGTCCTCGACCTGGTCGATCGCACCGGCATCCTCGGCCCCCTTGAGGCAGGCCTCGACGGCGAAGCGCTCGAGCGTGTCGGTGAGGTCGCGCTCCTGCGCCCATCGCTGGGCGACGAGCACGGCGACGATGCCGACGGTCTCGTTGGAGACCTTGCCGTGCAGCAGCCGGGTGATGAGGTCCGCCTTGTCCTTCCCCTCGCGGGAGGGGTCGGCGACGCCGCGACGCAGGGTCGCGTTGTCGTCGAGCAGCGCGGTCACCGCGAAGAGCTCGTCCGCCACGACGGCCGGGTCACCGGACATCAGGGCCGTCTCGAAGGACTGACGCCCTTCGGCCACGGCTGCGCGGGAGGAGCCTCGCATCAGGCGTCACCCTGCTGGGACTGACCGACCTTTTCGGGCTGGACCTGACCGGACTCCAGCTCGGCCAGGAAGCGGTCGATGAGACCCGCACGGCTCGAGGAGTCCTGCAGCTCGTGGCCGACGATGCGACCGGCCAGGTCGGTCGACAGGCGACCCACCTCACCGCGCAGCGAGACGGCCGCCTGCTGGCGCTCGGCCTCGATCTGCTTGTGCGCCGACTCGGTGATGCGGTTGGCCTCGTCCTGGGCCTGACCACGCATCTCCGCGACGATCGCGGCGCCCTCGGCGCGCGCGTCCTCACGGATCTTCGCGGCCTCGGCACGGGCCTCGGCCAGCTGGGCCTCGTACTGGGCCTTGGCGGCCTCGGCCTCGGCCTGGGCGTTCTCGGCCTGGGCGATGCCACCCTCGATCGCGGCGTGACGCTCGGCGTAGGCCTTCTCGATGTTCGGGACCACGTACTTCGCGACGACGAAGTACAGGATCGCGAACATGACGAGACCGAAGACGAGCTCCGGGATGTGCGGGATGAGCGGCATGCTCTCCCCGTCGGCCGCGGCGAGACCCACGACCGACGAGGCGGTTGCGGTGATGTGCACGGGTACTCCTAGTTACTGGTGCCGATGACGGATGGCCGTTGCCGGCAGGCTCAGAGGAAGAAGAGCACCAGACCGAAGATGGCGAGGGCCTCGGCGAGGGCGAAGCCGAGGATGGCGATCGGCTGCAGCAGGCCGCGGGCCTCGGGCTGACGGGCGACACCGTTGATGTAGGCGGCGAAGATCAGACCGACGGCGATGGCCGGGCCGATGGCGGAGAGGCCGTAACCGATGAGCGAGAGGTTGCCGGAGATTTCCACGATGATTCCTCTTTCGTGTTTCTGTGATCCACCGCGGGGTCTGTCCCGTGGGGAAGTTCTGTGTGGTGGTGCTATGCAGTTGTGGGTGCGGGGTGCCGACTCAGTGGTCGTCGGCCAGTGCTCCGGCGATGTAGCTGGAGGTCAGGAGGACGAAGACGAAGGCCTGCAGGAACTGCACCAGGGCCTCGAAGAGGACCATGACGCCGGCCATGAGGAAGGTCGGCAGGGACAGGAACTTCAGCAGGATGCCGCCGTCCAGCAGGAAGTAGGCGCCGGCGGTGACGAAGAGGTAGATGACCATGTGACCGGCAAACATGTTGCCGAAGAGTCGCAGGGCCAGCGTCAGCGGCCGGGTGATGAAGTAGGTGATCAGCTCGAGCAGGAAGACGACGGGCACGATCCAGCCCGGCAGCCCCGGGGGCACCATGTGCTTGAAGTAGCCGACGAAGCCCATCTTCTGGAAGCCGATCCAGTGGTAGACCACGTAGACGACCGCGACGAGGGCGATCGGGAAGCCGATCTTGCCGGTGACCGGGTTCATCGCGAAGGGGAAGATCCCCATCAGGTTGTAGAAGAGCACCATCGTGAAGAGGGTGACGATGAGCGGCACGAACTTGCGGAACTCCTTGGTCCCGATCATGTCGCGCGCCACGCTGTTGCGCGGGAAGTTGTAGAAGCCCTCGAGGAGCCACTGCCCCTTGCTCGGGACGACGGCCGCCTTGCGGCTCAGGGTGATCAGCGCGATCGAGACGACCGCGGTGACGATGGCGGCCCACGCCATCTGGTTGGTGACGACGATGCCGCCGACCTCGAAGAGCGGCTGCCAGAAGATCTCCGGCGTCGGGGAGTGGAACTCCCCTCCACCGGCAGCAGGCAGCGCGGGCGCAGTCAGGATCACTGGTTCTCCTCGTTGTGTGGCTGGGCACCGAGCGTCGACGCGGTGGCGCGGTCGGGGTGGGGTGCCTGGGACGTACCGTACCGGAGCCAGATCACGTACAGCGACAGTGCCATACCGCCGACGACTCCGATGATGACGAGGAACGACGTCCCCAGCCACCGATCGAGCAGCCAGCCGATCGCGCCGTACAGGATGGGCCCGGTGATCAAGTGGGCGAGGACCGTGGCGGCCATCGCGTCGGATGCGGCCGCAGGATGGGGCCGCGTCGGGTCGGTGCGGTAGCGCTCGGCGCTCGCCGCAGACTCCTCGGCGCTCGGGAGCGCCTTGGTCACGAAGCGAGGGGTCTCCCCCTTCGGCCGCCGGGCCAGGGCCCTCATGCGCCGGCTCCGGTCGGGTGGATCAGGTGGCGCGCGCGCACGTAGCCGGCCACGACGCCTGTCTGGAGCACGACGGTCGCGACGATGGCGGAGAGGGCAGCGGTGCGGCCGTCGAGCCACGACATCTCGCGCAGGACTGCGACGGCCGCGACGAGGAGGATGAGCTGGCCGAGGTAGACCACCCCGGCACCGGCCATCGACGTCCCCACGTCACCGGCCACGATGAGCGAGATCGCCATGAGTCCGGTGAGGACGACGAAGAAGGCGAGGAGCGACCCGGCGAGGGCGCTCAGGGCGCCGTCGGCCCCCTTCGCCACGGCACCACCGGCAGTGGTGAGCGCGGTCCCGATGACCCCGGCGACGAGGACGCCACGGCGCATGCCCGGCACGGGGCTTCGGCGCTGAGTCGTCGTCATCGGCTCATTTCGGGACGGGAGCTGAGGTGCTCTTCGGGTCGGACCAGACGGTCCGGCGGGCGCTTGTGAAAGTTTACACAAGCGTCCCGAGGGCCACCAATTCCCAGCAGTGCGGCCCCTCACACGTCGATCCGCTGCCCCTGGTCGTCGTACTCCTTGGGCCGGTGCCCCGGTGCCGAAAATCGCGGCAGCCAGGTCGTCAGACCCGCCGCCAGCGCGAGCATGAGCACTCCCCCGACGGCCGCGACGAGCGGCGGCAGGACGACGAAGCTCACCGAGCCCAGCGCGACGACGCCACCCCACAGCCACAGCAGGAGGACGGCGCGACGGTGCCCGTGACCGATGCGCAGCATCCGGTGGTGCAGGTGCTGGGCGTCGGCCTGCCAGGGTCGCTGACCGCGGGCAGTGCGACGGGCGACGGCCCACACGACGTCGAGCAGGGGCAGCAGCATGATCGAGATCGGGATGAGCAGCGGCAGGACGGTGGCCGCGACCTGGTTGGCGCCGAGCTGGCTCACCTGGGCCGGGTCGATCTGTCCGACGTTGAGGATCGCCGCCGCCGCGAGCAGCAGCCCGAGCGTCAGCGCACCCGAGTCGCCCATGAAGAGCTTGGCGGGGAAGACGTTGTGCGGGAGGAAGCCCAGGCAGGCTCCTGCGAGCGCGGCGGAGACGAAGGTCGCCCCGGAGAAGACGTTGGGCGGCGCATAGCTGGCGGAGATGAGGTAGCTGTAGATGAAGAAGGCGATCGCCGCGATGGCCACCAGCCCCGCGGCGAGCCCGTCGAGGCCGTCGATGAAGTTCACCGCGTTGATGCACAACACGACGATGAAGATCGTCATGAGCACGAGCAGCGGCGCCGGCAGCACGGTGACGACCCCGAGGGGCAGCGAGAAGAACTGCACGCCGGCGAAGGCGATGATCGCCGCGGCCACGAGCTGGCCGCCGAGCTTGGTCAGGGCGTCGAGCTCGCGCACGTCGTCGATCGCCCCGACGAGGCAGACCACGCCGGCGCCGATGAGGATGCCGATGAGCTCCCCCGACTCGAAGACCTGCCGGAGGAAGGGCATCCGCCAGGCAACGAGCGTCGCCGCGGCGTAGCCGAGGAACATCGCCGCCCCACCCAGGCGCGGGATGGGCACGACGTGGACGTCGCGCTCCCGCACCTCGGTGAAGGCACCGACCCGGATGGCGACCGTCCGCAGCAACGGCACGAGGACATAGGTCGTGACGAGCGCGGTGAGGAAGACGAAGACGTACTCCCTCACCGCTGCCCCCCGACGCTCGTGGTTTCGAGGCTCGTCGCAGAGCTCCTCACACCTCAACCACCGTTGGGATCAGCGGGGGTAGGCCGGGAAGGTGGTGACGAGCTCGCTCACCTGGGCCCGCACCTCGCGCGAGACGGCGTGCTCCGGGTCGGCGTCGCCCGTCGTGACCGCCGTGTGGATGAGCTCGGCGATCTTGACCATCTCGTCCGTGCCCATGCCCTGCGTCGTGACGCACGGCGTGCCGACGCGGATGCCGGAGGCGACCGAGGGCTTCTGCGGGTCGTTGGGGATGGCGTTCTTGTTGAGCGTGATGCCGGCCGCGTCGCAGCGCGCCTCGGCGTCGACACCGGTGACGCCGACGCCCTGCAGGTCGAGCAGCGACAGGTGGGTGTCGGTGCCGCCGGTCGTCGGGCGGATGCCGCGCCCCCGCAGCTCGTCGGCGAGCACCTTGGAGTTGGCGATGACATCGGCCGCGTACTGCTGGTACTCGGGCGTCGCGCACTCCTTGAAGTTCACCGCCTTGGCCGCGATCGTGTGCATCTGCGGGCCGCCCTGCATCATCGGGAAGATCGCCTTGTCGAGCGCCTTGGCGTGCTCCTCCTTGCACACGAGTGCACCGGAGCGGGGGCCGCGCAGGACCTTGTGCGTCGTGAAGGTGACGACGTCGGCGAGCGGGACCGGGCTCGGGATCGCCTTGCCGGCGACGAGGCCGATGAAGTGCGCCGCGTCGACCCACATAATCGCGCCGACCTCGTCGCAGATCGCGCGGATCCGCTCGAAGTCGAGCAGCCGCGGGATCGCGGAGCCGCCGGAGCAGATGACCTTGGGCCGGTGCTCCTTGGCCAGACGATCCATCTCGTCGTAGTCGACGTCCTCGGTCTCGGGGTGCACACCGTAGTGGACGGCGTCGAACCACTTGCCGGAGAAGGAGACCTTGGTGCCGTGCGTGAGGTGGCCACCGTGCGGCAGCGACATCGCGAGGATCTTCTCCCCCGGCTGGAGGAAGGCACCGTAGACCGCCTGGTTGGCGTTCGCCCCGGAGTGCGCCTGGACGTTGGCGTGCTCGGCACCGAGCAGGCTCTTGGCGCGCTCGATCGCCAGGTTTTCCGCCTTGTCGACCTCGGAGCAGCCACCGTAGTAGCGCCGGCCCGGGTAGCCCTCGGCGTACTTGTTGCTCAAAGTCGAGCCGAGTGCCGTGAGCACCTCGGGCGAGGAGATGTTCTCGCTGGCGATGAGCTGCAGGCCCCCGCGGATGCGGTCGAGCTCGCTGGTGAGCACACCGGCGATCTCCGGGTCGAAGGCGCTCAGTGCGCCGAAGTCGGAGCCGTAGAAGGTGTCGTCGGTCATCGCGGTGCCTCCGGGTCGGGGGTGGTGTCGGTCGTCGGGTCGTGCACGTCAGCGGTCGGGCCGCCGTCTGCGGGGAGATCTTCCCACTGCTCGTCGTCGCCGGCACCGGCGCCATGGCGCGGGCGGTGCAGACGGGCCTCCTCCGCGGCCGCGACGACGGGGTCCTCGTCGTGGTACTCGGGCAGGTCGCCGGGCTGCGGGTCGTCGAAGGGGGGCACGCCCCCTTCGTCGTCGGCCCGGTCGAAGCCGTCGCCGAGGATCTCCTCGAGACGGTCTCGACCGATCGCACCCAGGCGCAGGACCTCGGGTCGCTCGCCCGTGCAGTCGATGATCGTCGACGGCTCGAGGCTGGTGCGCGGGCCGCCGTCGAGGTAGACGCTGACGACCGGGCCGAGCTGCACGGCGGCGTCGGTGATGGTCGTGGCGGCCGGCTCGCCGGTGCGGTTGGCGCTCGTCACCGCCATCGGACCGGTCTCGCGCAGGACCTCGAGCGCGATCTCGTCGTCGGGCATGCGCAGGGCGACGGTGCCGGCGGTCTCGCCGAGGTCCCAGTGGAGGGAGGGCTGGGCGAGCAGCACCAGGGTGAGCGGGCCGGGCCACAGCTCGTCGATGAGCCGGCGGGCCCAGTCGGGGACGGCCCGGGCCAGCCCGTCGACGGTGCGCACGTCGGGGATGAGGACGGGCGGGGGCATCTCGCGGCCCCTCCCCTTCGCCATGAGGACGTTGGCGACGGCCGCCGGGTCGAAGGCGTCGGCCCCGATCCCGTAGACGGTGTCGGTGGGGATGACGACGATCTCGCCGCGGCGGACGGCGTCGACCGTGGTGGCGACGCTCCCGGTGCGGTCGTCGGAGGTCGCATCGACGACTGGACTCATGCGCCACACCCTAGTCGGCTGCAGCCGGTCCCCGACGGGCGCCTGCGCCACGCCGGGCGGTCGTCGTCCGGGCGCGGCCGGTGAGGTCGGCGTGGTCGGCGACGTCGCTCCAGTCGCCGGTCGCGGCGAGCGCGCGAGGCAGGCTCTCGCCCTGGCTGTCGGCATGCTCCATGACGAGCCGGCCGCCCGGTCGCAGCAGGGCCGCCGCGGTGGCGGCGACGGCGAGGGGGATGGCCAGACCGTCGTCGCTGCCGCCGTAGAGCGCCATGTCGGGGTCGTGGTCGGCGACCTCGGGGTCGAGCGGCACCATGCCGGCGGGGATGTAGGGCGGGTTGCTCACGACGACGTCCACGCGGCCGACGAGGTCGGCGAGCCCGGGCACGTCGCGCGGGTCCGCGGTGGCGTCGGCGGCGACGAGCGCGACGGGCAGGCCGGTCGCCTCGACGTTGCGGGCGGCCCAGGCGAGGGCGAGGTCGCTGAGCTCGACGGCCGTGACCTCGGCGTCCGTCTCGTCGGCGACGGCGAGCGCGAGCGCCCCGGAGCCGGTGCACAGGTCGACGACGAGCGGCCGGTCGGTGGCCGGCAGTGCGGCGATGACGTGGTCGACGGCCTGCTCGGTCTCCGGGCGGGGCACGAAGACCCCCGGCCCGACGTGCAGCTCGAGCCGGCGGAAGGGGGCGGTGCCGGTGAGGTGCTGCAGCGGCACCCGGGTGGCCCGCTCCTCGACGAGACGGCGCAACCGCTCGGCGGTCGCGTCGTCGAGCTCGCCGCCGAGGACGAGCCGGCGCTCGACCTCGCCCCGGTCGGCGCCGAGCACGTGCCCGACGAGGGCGAGGGCGTCGGCGCGGGGTGAGGGCACCTCGGCCGCGGTGAGCGCGGCTGTCGCCTCCGTCAGCGCCGAGCGAAGGGAGGTCACTCCCCTGCCCCGGCGAGGGCGGCGAGGCGCGCCTCCTCGTCGGCCTGCACCGCGGAATCGACGACCGGGTCGAGGTCGCCGTCGAGGACGGCGTCGAGGCGGTTGGCCTTGAATCCGGTGCGGTGGTCGCTGATCCGGTTTTCCGGGAAGTTGTAGGTGCGGATCCGCTCGGAGCGGTCGACGGTGCGCACCTGCGAGGCGCGCGCCTCCTTGACCTCGGCCGCCGCCTCGTCCATGGCCATCTGGTGCAGGCGGGCGCGCAGCACGCGCATCGCCGACTCCTTGTTCTGCAGCTGGGACTTCTCGTTCTGGCAGGAGACGACCGTGCCGGTCGGCAGGTGGGTGATGCGCACCGCGGAGTCGGTCGTGTTGACCGACTGCCCGCCGGGCCCGGAGGAGCGATAGACGTCGATCTTCAGGTCGTTGGGGTGCAGCACGTCGACGTCGGCTGTGTCTTCGATGTCGGGCATGACCCAGACGCCCGCGGCCGAGGTGTGGATCCGGCCCTGGCTCTCGGTGACGGGGACGCGCTGGACGCGGTGGACTCCCCCTTCGTACTTGAGGCGGGCCCAGGGCGCGGCGCCGGGCTCGGGGGTCCCCTTGGCCGCGACGGCGACGCGCACGTCCTTGTAGCCGCCGAGGTCGGACTCGGTGGCGTCGAGCAGGCGGGTGGTCCAGCCGCGCTTCTCCGCGTGCCGCAGGTACATGCGCAGCAGGTCACCGGCGAAGAGGGCCGACTCCTCTCCCCCTTCGCCCGCCTTGATCTCGAGGATGACGTCACGGTCGTCGTCGGGGTCGCGCGGGATGAGCAGACGGCGCAGCCGGTCCTCGAGGGCGGCGACGGAGGCCTCGAGTGCGGGGACCTCCTCGGCGAAGGCGGGGTCCTCGCCGGCGAGCTCACGCGCCGCCTCGAGGTCGCCGGTGGCGAGGTCGAGCTCGCGCTGCACGGTCACGACCGGGGTCAGCTCGGCATAGCGACGGTTGACCTCGCGCAGCCGGTCGGGGTCACCGATGACGGCCGGGTCGGCCAGGGCGTGCTCGAGCTCGGAGTGCTCGGCGAGCAGTGTCTCGACGGACTCGAGCACGGGGACCTCCTGGCGGTCGGTGGGGGCGGCGGTGGCTGGAGACGACGATGCGCCGGCCAGCCCGCGGGGCTGACCGGCGCATCGAGGTGACTACTTGGCCTCGGTCTTCTGGCCGTAGCGCTTCTGGAAGCGGGCCACGCGACCACCGGTGTCCATGATCTTCTGCTTGCCCGTGTAGAACGGGTGGCACTGGCTGCAGACCTCGGCGCGGATCTGGTGGTCCGGCTTGGTGCTGCGGGTGGCGAAGGTGTTGCCGCAGGTGCACGAGACGGTCGTCGCCTCGTAGGTGGGGTGGATGTCCTTCTTCACGTGGTGCTCCTCGGGTCGTGAGTGTGTCCGGGTCGGCGCTGCGCCGGAGTGGGCCGACAGCTGCGGACGTCTGCGCCGCGTGCCGTGAACCGGACCAACCATGAATTGTGCCATGACGCGCACAGGGGTTCCAAACACACGATCGGCCGGCGTTGTTCCCCGGTCCGCCGCGGGCGACTGCGGCAGGATGGGCCCATGGCTCCTCCCCGCCCCCGTCTGCCCCGGCGCACCTCCCGCGAGCGACGAAGGGAGCCTGTCCCCGGCCCCGTGGAGGGCTCGGTCATCCGCCCTGCCGTGCCGAGCGACGGCGCGACGATCGTCGCCCTGCGGGCGCTGATGTTCGAGGCGATGGGCACGCCCGCCGAGCAGATCTCCGACCCGACCTGGCAGGAGGACGCCTCGCGCTGGCTGCAGGCGCACCTGGCCGACGAGCACACCCACGTCGTCGTCGCGGAGGCCAACGGCACGGTCGTCTCGTGCGCGATCGGCCAGGTCCTCGACCTCATGCCCTCCCCCACGCGGGCCGGCGAGGGCGGGCTCATCACCAACATCGCGACCTTCCCCCGGCACCGCCGGCTCGGCTTCACCCACGCGGTCCTCGCCTCGCTGCTCGAGTGGTTCGAGGAGGAGACCGAGGTCGAGGTCGTGACGCTCAACGCGACCGAGGCCGGGCGGGACATCTACGACGACTACGGCTTCGTCGACTCGACCTTCCCCGAGATGCGGCTGCGGCTGGAGCGGTCGACGGCGGCACCCGACGCCTGACCGGCCGGCCGCGCCCGGGTGATGCTCAGGGGGCGATGGGCAGGGTGATCGTCACCGTGGTCCCCTCGCCCTCGACCGACTCGAGGTCCACCGTGCCGCCGTGCACCTCCGCGATGGTCCGGACGATGACCAGGCCCAGCCCCGTGCCCTGGATCTGGCCGGCCTGGGCATCACTCGCCCGGAAGAACCGGGTGAAGAGCCGTTGTCGCTCGGCCTCGGGGATCCCCATGCCCGAGTCGCGACAGGTGATGCGCACGACGTCACCATGACGGTCGGTCGTCACCGCGACCGTGCCACCGGCGGGCGTGAACTTCACGGCATTGCTCACGACATTGGTCACTGCCCTCTCGATCTGCTGGGCATCGCCGTGGACGGGGACGGGCTCGTCTCCACGCTCGATGGTGAGGTCCACCCCGGCCGCCTGCGCGACCGGGCACAGCTGCTCGACGACGCGCTCGGGGAGAGCCTCGGAACCCGGCCGTCTCACCGGACAGGCCTCCCTTCGTCGTCCTCCACGGGCGCACGGTCGACCCCCTTCGATGGTGCGGGCGGACGGTCAGGCCGTCTCGTCCTCGTCGCCGAGCTTGATCGAGCTGGTCTGCTGGACCTGCATGAGGAACTCGTAGTTCGTCTTGGTCTTGCGCAGCCGGTCGAGGAGCAGCTCGACGCCCTGCTGGGTGTCGAGGGCGGCGAGCACGCGGCGCAGCTTCCACATGATCTTCAGCTCCTCGGGCGCGAGGAGGATCTCCTCGCGGCGGGTGCCGGAGCCGTTGACGTCCACGGCCGGGAAGATGCGGCGGTTGGCCAGGCCACGGTCGAGCTTGAGCTCCATGTTGCCCGTGCCCTTGAACTCCTCGAAGATCACCTCGTCCATGCGCGAGCCGGTCTCGACGAGCGCGGTGGCGAGGATGGTCAGCGAGCCGCCGTTCTCGATGTTGCGGGCGGCGCCGAAGAACTTCTTCGGCGGGTAGAGCGCCGCGGAGTCGACACCACCGGAGAGGATGCGCCCACTCGCCGGGGCGGCGAGGTTGTAGGCGCGACCCAGCTTGGTGATCGAGTCGAGGAGCACGACGACGTCGTGGCCCATCTCGACGAGACGCTTGGCCCGCTCGATGGCCAGCTCGGCGACCGTCGTGTGGTCGTCGGCCGGGCGGTCGAAGGTCGAGGAGATGACCTCGCCCTTGACCGCGCGCTGCATGTCGGTGACCTCTTCGGGGCGCTCGTCGACGAGGACGACCATGAGGTGGCACTCGGGGTTGTTGGTGGTGATCGCGTTGGCGATCGACTGCATGACCATCGTCTTGCCGGCCTTGGCCGGGGCGACGATGAGGCCACGCTGGCCCTTGCCGATCGGGGCGACGAGGTCGATGATCCGGGTCGTCAGGATGTTGGACTCGGTCTCCAGACGCAGGCGGTCCTGCGGGTAGAGCGGCGTCAGCTTGCCGAAGTCCGCGCGACGCTTGGCGTCGTCGGGGGTCATGCCGTTGACGGTCTCGAGCTTCGCGAGCGGGTTGTACTTGCCGCGGTTGCCCTTGGTGTTGATCGTCTGCTGCTGCGGCTCCTCGCCCTCACGGGCGGCCTTGACCTGACCGGTGACGGCGTCACCCTTGCGCAGGCCGTTGCGCTTGACGACACCGAGCGGCACGTAGATGTCGTTGGGTCCGGGCAGGTAACCCGAGGTGCGGATGAAGGCGTAGTTGTCGAGGACGTCGAGGATGCCCGCGACGGGGACGAGCACGTCGTCCTCGTGGATCTGCGGCTCGGTGTCGTCGAACTGCTGACCGCCGCCGCGCCGCTTGTCACGGTTGCGGTTGCGATTGCGATTGCGGCTGCGCCGGCCGCCGCGCTCGTCGTCACCCTGGTTGCGGTTGTCGTTGCCGCCGCCACGGTTGTCGTTGCCGCGGTTGTTGTCGCGGTCGTTGCGGTCGTTGTTGCGACCGCCCTGGTTGTCGCCGCCGCGGTTGTTGTCGCGGTTGCCACCCTGGTTGTCGTTGCCGCGGGTGTTGCCCTGGTTGCGGTCGTTGCGGCCGCCTTGGTCGTTGCCCTGGTTGCGACCGCCCTGGTCGTTGCGGTCGTTGCGAGCGCCCTGGTCGTTGCGGTCGTTGCGAGCGCCCTGGTCGTTGCCCTGGCTGCGGTCGTTGCCGCGGCCCCGACCCTGCTCGCGCTGGCCCTGCTCACGACCGGAGTCGGTGCGCTCGGCGCTCGGGGCCTCGGCCTGGGCCGCGGCGCCCTTGTCGGCACCCGTGTCCGAGCCCTTGTCGGTGCTCTCGGTGCTCTGGGCGGCCGGCGCCACGTCGGCGGCGGGGGCCTGCTCCGGGGCGGACGCCGCGCGGGAGGCGCGACGGGGAGCCTTGGCGGGCTGCTCGGCGGAGGAGCCGGACTGCTGGGCGCGGATGGCGGCGACGAGGTCGCTCTTGCGCATCTTGGCGGTGCCCGTGATCCCCATGCTCGAGGCGAGCTGCTGCAGCTGGGCCAGGCGCATCGCGCTGAGTGCGCCGGATCGGCGAGGCTGCTCCGCGGTCGCGGGAGCGGTGGTGTCGCCAGTGCTGGTGTCGGTCACGAAGGACCCTTTCCCTCGTAGGGCCCGCCGCGCAGGGCAGGCCTGATGAGTCCCGTCAAGAGCGGGAATGTTGGTGAGATCCCCACGGCTGCGCGCCTGACCCGGAGGCCGATGGCACTCACGTGGGGGAAGCTCCGGGACCTCATGTGCCCCCGACTGGGATGTCAGGGCACCGGACCTCGAAGGAGCACAGCCAATGTATCACTGCACCCCCTGTCACCCGCACATCCGGCCCGCGTCACCCCCTGCGCGCACGTGCCCGGGATGGCGCCGACCACCGCCCGCCTCCACCCCTGCGTATTTCCCTAGGCAAATACGGACTTCCCTGCGCATTTCCCTAGGCAAATGCGGGCCTCCCTGCGCATTTGCCTAGGGAAATGCCGGCTTCCGTGGTGATTTCCCTAGGGAAATGCGGAAGGGGGGTCAGACGAGGTGGACGCCGTGGGTGGGGACGCCGGGGGTGAGCACCCGCCAGCCGGCGGGCACGAGCGGGGCCACCTCGGCGACCCGGTCGGCGGACGTCAGCACGAGCACGGACGGACCGGCGCCGGAGATCGTCGCGGCGAGACCGGCCCCCCGCAGTGTGTCGACGAGCGCCATGCTCTGCGGGTAGCTCGGGCGACGGGGCTCCTGGTGCAGCAGGTCGTGGGTCGCCTCGACGAGCAGCTCCGGCGCCGCGGTGAGGGCGTGCACGAGCAGCCCTGTGCGGGCCGAGTTGGCCGCGGCGGTGGCCAGCGGCACGACCTCGGGCAGCACCGTCCGGGCGGTGTGCGTGCTCAGCGTCGTCTCCGGCACGAGGACGACGGCCTCGATCTGCGGGTGCAGACGAAGAGGGACGCTGCGGGTCCGCGGCAGCGGTCCGCCGGGGTCGGTGACGGAGAGCGTCGCCCCGCCGTAGACGCTCGCCGACGCGTTGTCCGGGTGCCCTTCGAGGGCACTGGCGATGCCGTTGACGACGTCGAGGTCGAGCTCGGTCCCGGCGAGGGCACCACCGCGGACGGCGAGCGCGTGGGCCGCGGCAACACCGCCGACGATGGCCGTCGCCGATGAACCCATCCCCCGGCCGTGGGGCACCGCATTGGTCGCGCGCAGGTGCAGCCCGGCCGGCGGGGGCACGTCGAGGTGCTGCCAGGCGGTGATCATCGTGCGCACGACGAGGTGGCTCTCGTTGCGGGGCACGCTGTCGGCCCCGGACCCCTCGACCTCGATGACCAGGCCGGGTTCGGCCGTGACGGTGACGGTGCACTCGTCCCAGACGCCGAGCGCCAGCCCGACGCAGTCGAAGCCGGGCCCGAGGTTGGCACTGGACGCGGGCACCCGCAGGGTGACCGACGTCCCGGCGGGGATCGTCACGCTCAGTCCTGCAGGCCGAGCTCGCGGGCGATCGCGTAGGCCTCGGCCGGCACGCTCACCGGGGCGATGTCGCTGCCGTCGGCATTCTTCAGCGCCCACTGCGGGTCCTTGAGCCCGTGACCGGTCACGGTGCAGACGATCGTCGCGCCAGCGGGGACCTGCCCGGCCGCGGAGGCCTTGAGCAGGCCGGCGACCGAGGCCGCCGAGGCGGGCTCGACGAAGATGCCCTCGCGCGAGGACAGCAGCCGGTGCGCCTGGAGGATCTCCTCGTCCGTGACGGCCTCGATACGACCGCCGGAGTCGTCGCGCGCGGCCTCGGCCTGCTGCCACGACGCGGGGTTGCCGATGCGGATCGCCGTCGCGATCGTGTCGGGCTCGTCGACCGGGTGCCCGAGGACGATGGGCGCCGAGCCGGCGGCCTGGAAGCCCCACATCTGCGGCGTGCGGGTGGCCACCGGCGCGAGGGTGCCGGAGACCCCTTCGGTCTCGGTGGCGTACTCGCGGTAACCGCGCCAGTAGGCGGTGATGTTGCCAGCGTTGCCGACCGGCAGGCAGTGGATGTCGGGGGCGTCGCCGAGCGCGTCGACGATCTCGAAGGAGGCCGTCTTCTGCCCCTCGATGCGGGCCGGGTTGACCGAGTTGACCAGCTCGACCGGGTACGACTCGGCGAGCTTGCGGGCGACGTCGAGGCAGTGGTCGAAGTTGCCGTCGACCTGCAGCAGGGTCGCGCCGTGGGCGATGGCCTGCGACAGCTTGCCCATCGCGATCTTGCCCTCGGGGACGAGGACGGCACAGGTCATGCCGGCCTTCGTCGCATAGGCGGCCGCGGAGGCCGAGGTGTTGCCGGTGGACGCGCAGATGACGGCCTTGGCCCCCTTCGCCGCCGCCATCGACATCGCGGCGGTCATGCCGCGGTCCTTGAAGGAGCCGGTGGGGTTGAGGCCCTCGTACTTGACGTGCACCTGCGCGCCGACGAGCTCGCTGAGGTGCTCGGCGGGGATGAGGGGGGTCCCCCCTTCGCGCAGGGTGACGGTCGGGGCGCCGGCCAGCATGGGCAGCCGGTCGGCGTACTCGGTGATGACGCCGCGCCACTGGTGGGCCATGTCAGTTCCCTTCAACACGCATGACGGAGGTGACCTCGTTGACCGTGTCGAGCCCGTCGAGCTCGTTGACGGTCGCGGAGAGCGCGGCATCGGTCGCCGCGTGGGTGACGATGACGAGAATCGCCCGCGCCGAGCCGTCGTCGTCGGTGACGACCTGCTGGCGCACGGTCTCGATGGAGACGTCGTGCTCGGCGAAGACCGAGGCGACGCTCGCGAGCACGCCCGAGCGGTCGGCGACGTCGAGGCTGACGTGGTAGCGGGTGATCGCCTCGCCCATCGGCAGGACGGGCAGGTCCGCGTAGGCGCTCTCCCCCGGCCCGCGGCCGCCGGTGACCCGCGCGCGGGCCACCGCGACGAGGTCGCCGAGCACGGCGCTGGCCGTCGGGTCGCCGCCGGCACCCTGCCCGTAGAACATCAGCTCGCCGGCGCCCTCGGCCTCGACGAAGACCGCGTTGTACGCCTCGCGGACGGAGGCCAGGGGGTGGCTGAGCGGGATGAGCGCCGGGTGGACGCGCGCGGAGATGCCCCCCCGCCCGTCCTCGCCCGTCACCCGCTCGCAGATCGCGAGCAGCTTGACGGTGCAGCCCATCTCCTGCGCGGCGGCGATGTCGCGGGCGCTCACCTCGGTGATGCCCTCACGGTGGACGTCGGCGCTCGCGACCCGCGAGTGGAAGGCCAGCGAGGAGAGGATCGCGGCCTTGGCCGCGGCGTCGAAGCCTTCGACGTCGGCGGTCGGGTCGGCCTCGGCGTAGCCGAGTGCCTGGGCCCGCTCGACGGTCTCGGCGAAGCCGGCACCCGTGGAGTCCATGGCGTCGAGCACGAAGTTGGTCGTGCCGTTGACGATCCCGATGACGCGGCGGATCGAGTCGCCGGCGAGCGAGTCGCGGATCGGCCGCAGGATCGGGATGGCTCCGGCGACGGCGGCCTCGTAGTAGAGGTCGACGCCGTGCTGCTCGGCGGCCGCGTAGAGCGTCGGGCCGTCCTCGGCGAGCAGCGCCTTGTTGGCCGTGACGACCGAGGCCCCGTGCTCCATCGCCGAGAGGATCAGGCTGCGGGCGGGCTCGATGCCGCCGATGACCTCGACGACGATGTCGGCGCGCGTGACGAGCTCGGCCGCGTCGGTCATGAAGAGCGCCGGGTCGACCCCGAGGTCGGAGCGGTCACGGCCGGCCCGCCGCACGGCGATGCCGACGATCTCGAGCGGTCGACCGATCCGCTGCGCCAGGTCGTCGGCCTGCGCGGTGAGCAGCCGGGCGACGCTGCCGCCGACGACACCACCGCCGAGCAGAGCGACGCGAAGGGGGGTCTGGTCGGGGGCGGTGGTCATCGGACCTCCTGGAGCGGGCTGGGCTCGTCCACGTCGAGGGCGAGCAGGTCGTCGATCGTCTCGCGTCGCACGATGACCCGTGCAACGCCGTCTCGCACCGCGATCACGGGCGGCCGCGGCGTGTGGTTGTACTGGTTGGACAGGCTGCGGCAGTAGGCGCCGGTGCCGGGGACGGCGATGAGGTCACCGGGCGTGATGTCGTCGGGCAGGTACTCGTCCATGACCACGATGTCGCCGCTCTCGCAGTGCCGCCCGACGACCCGCACGAGTCGAGCGGGTGCGGTGGAGCGGCGCCCCGCAAGGGTGCACGAGTAGTCGGCGCCGTAGAGCGCGGTGCGCACGTTGTCGCTCATGCCACCGTCGACGGAGACGTAGGAGCGGGTGACGCCGTGGCTCACCTCGACGTCCTTGACCGTGCCGATCTCGTAGAGGGTGAAGGCGCTCGGCCCGGCGATGGCGCGGCCCGGCTCGATGGAGATGCGCGGCAGCGGCGCCTCGGGGTGGCCGTCGCGGAAGCCCTTGAGCTCGCGGTCGACGAGCTCGGCCATCTGGGTGCCGAGCTGGGCGGGGGTGAGCGGCTCGTGCTCGGAGGTGTAGGCGATGCCGTAGCCACCACCGAGGTCCATCTCGGGCATGGCGATCCCGTGCTCGTCGGCGACCTCGGTGTGCAGGTCGATGAGCCGGCGGGCGGCGATCTCGAAGCCGGAGGTGTCGAAGATCTGGCTGCCGATGTGGCTGTGCAGGCCGAGCAGGCGCAGCTGCTCCCCCTTCGCCACGATGGCGTCGATCGCGGCGCGGGCCTGCCCACCGGCGAGGGAGAAGCCGAACTTCTGGTCCTCGTGCGCGGTGGCGATGAACTCGTGGGTGTGCGCCTCGACGCCGACGGTGACGCGGACCATGACCGGGGCGGTGACGCCGAGCTCGGCGGCGACGGCGGCGACCCGCTCGATCTCGTCGAAGGAGTCGACGACGATGCGCCCGACGCCGTAGGCGAGGGCCTGGCGCAGCTCCGCGACCGACTTGTTGTTGCCGTGCAACGCGATCCGCTCACCCGGGAAGCCGACGCGCTGCGCGACGGCCAGCTCGCCGCCGCTGCACGTGTCGAGGCCGAGCCCCTCCTCCATGATCCACCGGGCGACGGCGGAGCAGAGGAAGGCCTTGCCGGCGTAGTAGACGTCGGCACCGGCCACCGCAGCGAAGGGAGCGGTGAAGTCGTCGCGGAAGGCCCGTGCGCGCGAGCGGAAGTCATCCTCGTCGAGGACGTAGGCGGCGGTGCCGAAGTCACGGGCGATGTCGGTCACCCGCAGCCCGCCGACGGCGAGGACGCCGCTGTCGTCACGGGTGACGTTGCTCGGCCACAGCTGCGGCAGCAGCTCCATGACGTCGCTCGGGTAGGGCAGCCACTGGGGCGCCGCGCCGTAGCCGTCGGCGTGGAGGATGCCGGCCTCGTGGGCCCTCATGTTGGTCGCCACGGTCGCCTCACATGCGCTCGGGCGCCGAGACGCCGAGCAGGTCGAGGCCGTTGGCGAGCACCTGGCGGGTGGCGTCGTTGAGCCACAGGCGCGTGCGGTGCGTGTCGGTGAGCTCCTCGTCGGAGCGCGGGCGCACGCGGCAGGTGTCGTACCACTTGTGGAAGTGCCCGGCGAGGGTCTCGAGGTAGCGGGCGACGCGGTGCGGTTCACGCAGCTCGGCCGCGTGGGCGACGACCCGCGGGAAGTCGCCGAGCGTGGCGAGCAGGGTCGCCTCGGTCGGGTCCGAGAGCAGCCCCGGCTCGAAGGCGTCGGCGCGGTCGATGCCGTCCTCGGCGGCCAGGCGCGCGACGTTGGCGGTGCGCGCGTGTGCGTACTGCACGTAGAAGACGGGGTTGTCGTTGGTCTGCTTGCGCAGCTCCTCGCCGTCGAGGCTGAGCGGGCTGTCCGCGGGGTAGCGGGCCAGCGAGTAGCGCACGGCGTCGGAGCCGATCCACGAGATGAGGTCGCGCAGCTCGATGATGTTGCCGGCGCGCTTCGACAGCTTGGCGCCGTTGAGGTTGACGAGCTGCCCGATGCGGATCTCGATGTTGGTGTCCGGGTCGTCACCTGCGCAGGCGGCGATGGCCTTGAGCCGGGAGACGTAGCCGTGGTGGTCGGCACCGAGGAGGTAGATCTTCTCGGGGAAGCCGCGGTCCTTCTTGCTCAGGTAGTACGCGGCGTCGGCGGCGAAGTACGTGGGCACGCCGTCGGCGCGGACCAGGACGCGGTCCTTGTCGTCGCCGAAGTCAGTGGTGCGCAGCCAGACGGCCCCGTCGCGGTCGTCGACGTGGCCCTGCTCTCGCAGGCGGGCGATGGCGGCCTGGACCGCTCCCCCGTCGTGCAGGGTCTTTTCGGAGAACCACACGTCGAAGTGCACGCCGAAGTCGTCGAGGGTGGACCGGATGTCGGCGAGCTGGGCCTCGTAGCCGAGCTGGCGGGCGACGGCCAGGGCCTCGTTATGCGGCAGCTCGAGCAGGTCGGGGCGGGCGCGAAGGGCGGTCTCCGCCAGGTCGTCGACGTAGGCACCGGGGTACCCGCCCTCGGGTGTGGGTTCCCCCTTCGCCCGGGCCAGGACGGAGGCGGCGAAGTTGTCCATCTGGGCGCCGGCGTCGTTGATGTAGTACTCGGAGGTGACGGCCGCTCCGGAGGCCGCGAGCAGGCGGCGGATCGAGTCGCCGAGCGCTGCCCAGCGGGTGTGGCCGATGTGCAGCGGACCGGTGGGGTTGGCGGAGATGAACTCGAGGTTGACCGTGTGGCCGGCCATCGCCTCGTTGCGGCCGTAGGCGGCACCGGCCTCGACGATCGAGCGCGCGAGCTCACCGGCGGAGGCGGCGTCGAGGGTGATGTTGAGGAAGCCCGGGCCGGCGATCTCGATGTCGGCGATGCCTGCGGTGGCGCCGAGACGCGCGGCGACGACCGCGGCGACGTCCCGGGGCTTCATGCCGGCCGGCTTGGCCAGCTGCATCGAGATGTTGCTCGTCCAGTCACCGTGGCCCTTTTGCTTCGGTCGCTCCACGCGGATCTCGGCGGGCACCTCGACGGTCATCTCGCCGGCCTCGACGGCGGCGGTCAGGGCGGCACGGATCGCTGCAACAAGCTCTTCGGGGGTCACGGTCGGCCAGTCTAGGTGCGCGGCGGTCGTGCCCGTCGCGGCGGTCGATTCTCGGGACGGGCGAGCCCGGTGCTAACCTCACCGGGCACCACCCCGCCTCCGTAGCTCAGGGGATAGAGCACTGGTTTCCGGTACCAGGGGCCGCAGGTTCGAATCCTGCCGGGGGCGCGTTTTTCCACGAAGGGCCGCCAGCACTCGCTGGCGGCCCTTCGGCGTGGCCGCACGAATCGAAGGCCCCCGCTCAGCCGAGCGGAGGCCTTCGTCGTACTCGCGTGCGGGGGCTCCCCTTCGCACGTCGTGGCCAGGCCTCCTACAGGTCCCGGTGCATCCCGGGGTCGCCCGGCTCGTCGGCCGCGGAGTCGCCGCGGACGCTGAGGTTGAGGATCGCTGCGGCGAGCCCACCCCAGATGGTGAGCATCGCGACGATCATCATGACGATCGCTGTCGTGGTCATGCCGTGTCACCTCCGTCGACGATCAGGGCGTCCTCGGCGCGCTCGGCGGCCTCGATCTCGTCCGGGTCGGCGCTGAGCAGCACGCCGCGACGCCACGGCACGAGGGAGAGCACGATGGCGATGATCGGCAGCGCCGCGGCCATGCCCCAGCCGAAGACGTTGAGCAGCTGCGCCGGGTAGTCCTCGTAGGGGGCGACGATCTTGGCCTCGAGCTCACGCACGAGCATCACGACGAGGACGATCGGCAGCAGCGCGCCGACGATCCAGCGCCACCAGCCGCGCAGCCTGATCGAGCTGACCCGGTCCATGTGACCCTCGAGCTCTGGCAGCTTGGCCAGGACGCCGGAGACGACGAGCATCATGACCGTGGCCACCGCGAGGATGCCGAAGGAGTTGACGAAGGCGTCGAGGGTGTCGAGCAGGTAGATCCCACCCGTGGTCGAAAACATCGCGATGCTGGCCACGGCCATGGGGACCCCGACGACGAAGGTCGCCGTCCGGCGGGAGATGCCGACCTTGTCGCGGATGGCGCCGATGACGACCTCGAGGATCGAGATGAGCGAGGTGATGCCGGCGAGGACGAGCGAGCCGAAGAAGAGCACGCCCAGGACAGCGCCGGCCGGCGCCTCGTTGATGATCGCGGGGAAGGCGACGAAGGCCAAGCCGATGCCGCTGGCGACGACTTCGCTGATGTCCTGGCCGGAGGCCTGGGCCATGAAGCCGAGCGCGGCGAAGACCCCGATACCGGCGAGCAGCTCGAAGCCGGAGTTGGCGAAGGCCACGACAGACCCCGACCCCGTCATGTCGGTCTTGCGGCCGACGTAGCTGGCGTAGGTGATCATGATGCCGAAGCCCACCGACAGGCTGAAGAAGATCTGGCCGACGGCGGAGATCCACACGCTGGTGTCCTTCAGCGCGGCCCAGTCGGGGGTGAAGAAGGCGTTGAGACCGCTGCCGGCGCCGTCGAGGGTGAGGGAGATGACCACCAGCGCGATGAAGGCGACGACCAGCGCCGGGATGAAGATGACCGCGGTGCGCCCGATGCCGGCCTGGACGCCCATCGCGAGCACGCCGATCGTCACGACCCAGAAGAGGACCATCGTCAGCGTGATCTCGGGGACGAAGTCGAAGGTCGGCCCGGGCGTCTCCGCGGCGCTGAGGTAGTCGCCGAAGAAGTAGCTGTTGGGGTCCTCGCCCCAGCCCTTCGTGAACGACAGCACCGTGTACTTGCCGGCCCAGGCGAGGATCGCGGCGTAGTAGACCGCGATGACGATGCAGATGAGCACCTGCCACCACCCCAGCCACTCCGCGCCGCGACCTAGCCGTCGCAACGACAAAGGGGCCGACCCGCGGAAGCGGTGGCCGATCGAGTAGTCGAGGTAGAGCAGCGGGATGCCGGCGAGGAGCAGCGCGACGAGGTAGGGGATGAGGAAGGCGCCGCCGCCCCCTTCGTAGGCGACGTAGGGGAAGCGCCAGATGTTGCCCAGCCCGACGGCTGATCCGATCGCGGCGAAGATGAAGACCTTGCGCGAGGAGAAACCCTCCCTGGGCTTGACCTCGGTGGCCGGTGCGCGGGACATGCTCACTCTCCTGATGTCAGATGAACTCCAACATGTTCCAGTATCCGCTCCCGATGTGGCCCACGCCACGCCGATCGGCGGGCGGTCGGGGCCCACAGGCCGCCAGAGAATCCGCATTTCCCTAGGCAAATGACCGGTCTGGTGGTGATTTGCCTAGGGAAATACGGTCTGGGGTGCGCATTTCCCTAGGCAAATACGGCCAAGGGTGCACATTGCCCTAGGGAAATGTGGCCGGGCGACCTGCCAGGCGTCGCGTACGGACATCGCCGTAGGACGAGCAGCTCGGCGCGCACCCGCGCACCCGCGGGCCTTCGGGCTCGTCGGCGAGCAGGTCCTTGAGCCGGTTGATCCGGTGACCCGCGAGTACAGAGCACGACGTGACCACCTGGCGTGGGATCAGCCGCCGTGACGGCCGAAGGGGGTCAGCCCCGCTGCGTGGAGTCCGTCACCTCGCCGACGAGCTCCTCGATGACGTCCTCGAGGAAGACGACGCCGCGGACGGAGCCGTCGCCGTCGACGACCCGCGCCAGGTGGGTGCCGGTGCGCTGCATGGTAGCGAGCACGTCCTCGACCTCGTCGTCCGGCTGCACGGTCGCCATGCGGCGCAGGCGCTTGCGCGGGACCGGCTGGCTGCGCTCGTCACCGTCGGCGTAGAGCACGTCCTTGAGGTGGAGGTAGCCGGCGAGCTCGCCGCCCTCGTCGACCGTCGGGTAGCGCGAGTAGCCGTGCTTGGCGACGAGTCGCTCGATGTCGTCGGGCGTCGCGTCTCGCGGCACGGTGACGAGGTCGGCGACCGGGACACCCACGTCGGCGGCGTCCTTGTCGGAGAACTCGAGGGCCGCCCCGACAAGGCCGTACTTATCGGACTCGACGAGCCCTTCGCGGTGCGACTCGTGGACGATCTGTTGGACCTCCTCGGCGGTGAAGGCCGAGCCCACCTCGTCCTTGGGCTCGATGCCCATGGCCCGGACGAAGGCCTTGGAGACCCAGTCCATGAGGACGATGACCGGCTTGGCGATCTTCATGACCCACATGAGCGGCGGGACGAGCAGCATCGCGGAGCGCTCGGGGCCGGCGATCGCCAGGTTTTTGGGCACCATCTCGCCGACGACGACGTGCAGGTAGACGACGATGAGGATCGCGAGCACGAGCGAGGTCGCGTCGGTGAAGGCATCGGGCACCCCGATGCGCTCCATGACCGGGTGCAGCGCGTGGTGCAGCGCCGCCTCGGAGATCGCACCGAGCAGCACCGAGCAGATCGTGATGCCGAGCTGACAGGTCGCCAGCAGGACCCCCGTGTGCTGCAGGGCCTCCACGGCGATCGCGGCCCGCTTGTCGCCCGCGTCCGCAAGCGGCTCGAGCTGTGAGCGCCGCGCGGACATCGCCGCGAACTCGGCGCCGACGAAGAAGGCATTGGCGAGCAGCAGCGCCACGGTGATCAGGATCGTCGTCATGCCGGCTCACCCCCCTTCGTCGTGTCGTCGGAGTCGGTGGCGTCGTCGCCGACCTGCTCGACGAAACGCAGCCGGTCGACACGGCGGGTGTCCATGTCGGCCACGGTGATCTGCCAGCCCTCGATCTCGATGACGTCGCCGACCTCGGGGACGCGGCCGAGCTCGGCCATGACCCAGCCTCCGACGGTCTCGTAGGCCGGGCCCTCGGGCACGGGGGCGCCGACGCGGTCACGGACCTCGTCGGGGCGCCACAGACCCGGCACGGTCCACACGCCGTCGCCGAGGTCGCGGCCGGTGGTCTGGGCGAGGTCGTGCTCGTCGTTGACCTCGCCGACGATCTCCTCGACGAGGTCCTCGAGGGTGACGACACCTGCGGTGCCGCCGTACTCGTCGACGACGACGCCCATCTGCAGGCCGGAGTCACGTAGCTGGATGAGCAGCGGGTCCAGGCGCAGGGTCTCGGGGACGACGACGGGGTCGATCATCAGGGCCGAGACGGGCACGGCGGCGCGGCGCTCATGGGGCACGGCGATCGCCTTCTTGACGTGGACGACACCGTCGACGTCGTCCCAGTCCTCCCCGGTGACGGGGAATCGGGAGTGGCCGGTGCGACGCGCGAGGGCGACGAGGTCCTCGGCGGAGGCGGTGCGGTCGATGGAGCTGGCGCGGTTGCGCGGGGTCATGACGTCGGCGGCCGTCTGCTCGCCGAAGCCGAGGGAGCGGGCGACGAGCCGGCCGGTGCCGGAGTCGAGGGTGCCCGCCTCGACGGAGGTGCGCACGAGCGAGGCCAGCTCCGCGGGGCTGCGGGCGGCAGACAGCTCCTCCTGGGGCTCGACGCCCATGCGGTGCAGCACCCAGTTGGCGCTGCCGTTGAGGACGAAGATCAGCGGCTTGAAGAGGACGCCGACGATCCGCATGGGGCGGGCGACGACCTTCGCCGTGCCGAGCGGCTCGGAGACGGCGAGGGTCTTGGGGACCATCTCGCCGAGGATCATCGAAAAGACGGTTGCGATGACGAGAGCGAGCCCGCTCGCCGTGGACGACGCCGCCCGCTCCGGCAGGCCGAGGGCCTCGAGCCCCGGCTGGATGAGCGCACCGACCGCCGGGCTGGCGATGAAACCGAGGGCCAGGGTCGTGACCGTGATGCCGATCTGGCAGGCCGACAGCAGTGTGGAGAGCGTGCGAAGGGAGGTGAGCACCGGCTTCGCGCCGTGGTCGCCGGAGTCGACGGCCCGCTGGACCGTGGGCCGGTCGAGGGCGACGAGCGAAAACTCTGCCGCGACGAAGAGGGCGGTACCGAGGGTGAGGAGGAGGGCAAGGACTAAGAGACCTATGGTCATGGTGGGCGAGATTCTACGGGGAACCCGCTGGGAGACGGCTGTGAGCATGCTCCGCCCCGCTCCCTGAGGAGGGCTCGAAGGGAGACCCCACCCCCGCTCCCTGAGGAGGTCGCCCCGCGACCGTCTCGAAGGGAGACCCCGGCCACCGCTCCCTGAGGAGGTCGCCCCGCGACCGTCTCGAAGGGAGACCCCACCCCCGCTCCCTGAGGAGGTCGCCCCGCGACCGTCTCGAAGGGAGACCCCACCCCCGCTCCCTGCCCCTCGAGACGGCGCTGGCGCGCCTCCTCGGGACCCGGAGGACGCTCTGCGACCGTCTCGAAGGGAGACCCCACCCCCGCCCCCTGCCACCGCTCCCTGAGGAGGTCGCTCTGCGACGGTCTCGAAGGGAGAGCACCGTCAGGTCCGTCGACGGGCCAACATCTGGATCGCGTCGAAGTCGCCGCGGATCAGCGCCTCCTTCTTGGCGCGTGACCAACCGTGGATCTGGCGCTCGATGGCATATGCCTGCGTCACTCGAGGGGTCTCGGCTGCCCACACGAGCTCGACGGGCATCCGACTCTTGGTGTACGCCGATCCGCCACCTTCACCGTGCTGCCGCATCCGAGCCTCGAGATTGCGCGCGCTGCCGACGTAGTAGGAGCCATCAGCACAGCGAAGGATGTAGACGTGGGCCATGGGTTCGATCCCAGCAGGTCCGGGGGTGGGCGAAGGGAGGTTTTCCACAGTGGTCCGGGGTCTCCCTTCGAGACGGTCGCAGAGCGACCTCCTCAGGGAGCGGTGGGCTGGGTCGCCCTTCGAGCTCTCCTCCGGGAGCGAAAGTCTCTCCCCGGTCCCTGAGGAGCGAGGCCGCCTGCGGCCGACGTCTCCCCTCCGGTCCCTGAGGAGCGAGGCGGTCCACGGCCGAGCGTCTCGAAGAGACGACGCCAACCTCCCTTCGAGACGGTCGCAGAGCGACCTCCTCAGGGAGCGGTGGGCTGGGTCGCCCTTCGAGCTCTCCTCCGGGAGCGAAAGTCTCTCCCCGGTCCCTGAGGAGCGAGGCCGTCCACGGCCAAGCGTCTCGAAGGGACGTCACCGATCTCCCTTCGAGACGGTCGCAGAGCGACCTCCTCAGGGAGCGGTGGTCGTGGGTCGCGGGGCGACCTCCTCAGGGAGCGGGGGGCGGTGGTGGGGCGGGCCTCCACCCGTGGGGGGAGGCGCGATTCATCCGATGGGTGGATGTCCCCCTTCGCCCGGGATGGTTGCATGGGACCCGACATCAACCGATGAAGGGGACTTCATGACCACCACGGGAGCGCGCGTCGAAGTACGCAACCTCACCAAGAGGTTTGGCAGCTTCACCGCTGTCGATGATCTCAGCTTCAACGTCGAGCCGGGCCGGATCACCGGCTTCCTCGGCCCCAACGGCGCCGGCAAGACGACGAGCCTGCGGATGCTGCTCGGCCTCGTCAAGCAGACCCAGGGCACGGCGACGATCGACGGCAAGCCCTACCGCGAGCTCGACCAGCCGCTGCGTGTGGTCGGGTCGGCGCTCGAGGCGACCAACTTCCACCCGGGGCGCTCCGGTCGCGACCACCTGCGGGTGCTCGCCGCGACCTCCGGCATCCCCGACAGGCGTGTCGACGAGCTGCTCGAGCTCACCGGCATCCCGGCCGCGGCCCGCAAAAAGGCCGGCGGCTACAGCATGGGCATGCGCCAGCGGCTCGGCCTGGCGGCCGCGCTCCTCGGCGACCCGCGCCTGCTCGTCCTCGACGAGCCGGCCAACGGGCTCGACCCGGAGGGCATCCGCTGGCTGCGCGGCTTCCTGCGCCACCTCGCGAGCGAAGGACGCACGATCCTCGTCTCCAGCCACCTGCTGCAGGAGATCGAGCAGACCGTCGACGACGTCGTCATCCTCGCCAACGGCAAACTCGTCAAGGAGGGCACCGTCGGTGACCTGCGCGGCGCGGCGACCTCGCTCGTGCGCACGACCGACGCCGACACGCTCATCGGTGCGCTGCGCGTCGCCGACGTGCCGGCGAAGCTGCAGGACGACGGCGGCGTCGTCGCCGAGACCGACGACCTGCGTCTGGTGGGCGATGTCGCCCTTCGCGCCGGTGTCCCGGTCCACGAGCTGCGTCCGCTCGCCGCGGACCTCGAGCAGCTCTTCTTCTCCCTCACCGAGGGCACGAACCGCAACCTCGGTGACACCGGGGGTTCGGCGGCGCCGGCGATGACCGACGCCATCGAGGGCCAGGAAGGGGCGAACGGCTGATGCTGGGTGCGATCAAGTCCGAGATCCGCAAGATCTTCACGACCAAGCTGTGGTGGGGCATGGGCATCGGGATGGCGGCCTTCGCCTTCCTGTTGTCGATGGCCGCCGCCTCGCTCATCGGTCTGACCAACCCCGACGGCTCGAGCGCGGGCTTCGACTCGATGACGGGCGCGACCGGCCAGATGGTCTACAGCGCCGGTCTGCTCGGTGAGTTCGGCAGCATGTCGGCGCTCTTCCCGCTGGCGCTCGGTGTCCTGCTCATCACGACCGAGTACCGGCACAAGACGGCGACGGCCACCTACCTGGCGACGCCGCGGCGGTGGATCGTCGCGATCGCCAAGACCCTCGCGGTCATCGTCGTCGGCGCCGTCCTCGGTGTCGTGCACGTCATCGCGTCAGTCGGGGGCGGTGCGCTGGTCCTCACGGTCTTCAAGGACCAGCCGCTGCTGCTCGGCAACAGCGACGTCGTCGCGACCTACGGCACCTCGATCGTCGCGACGGTCGTGTGGACGCTCATCGGCTTCGGCTTCGGCATGCTCGTGCGCAACCAGATCGCGGCGGTGCTCATCGCGGTGGCCTTCGGCTTCCTCGGTCAGCTCATCCTCAACATCGCCTTCGCGATCCTCGGATGGACGACCGCCGCGAAGTTCATCCCCGGCAACCTCACGACCGGCATGCTCGTCACCGCCGACCCGAGCGGTGGCGCCGTGGACGGCGGCGGCGACAGCTACTACTTCGCGTGGTGGCTGAGCGCACTCATCCTCATCGGCTACGCCGCGGTCCTCACCCTGCTCGGGTCGATCCTGTCCAACCGCAAGGACATCACCTGACGTAGCGCACCGCGCCTCACCCGCGGGACCGTCCTCGTGACGAAGGGGGGCGGTCCCGCGTCTGTGCGCCCCCTCCCTTCGAGACGGGCGCGGGAGCAAACAGCGGTCCCTGAGGAGCGAGGCCGTCCACGGCCGAGCGTCTCGAAGGGACGTCACCGATCTCCCTTCGAGGCGGTCGCAGAGCGACCTCCTCAGGGAGCGGTGGTCGTGGGTCGCAGAGCGACCTCCTCAGGGAGCGGAAATCTCCCCCCGGTCCCTGCCCTTCGAGACGGCGCTGGCGCGCCTCCCCAGGACCCGGAGCGAGGCCGTCCACGGCCGAGCGTCTCGACGGGACATCACCGATCTCCCTTCGAGACGGTCGCAGAGCGACCTCCTCAGGGAGCGGTGGTCGTGGGTCGCGGGGCGACCTCCTCAGGGAGCGGTGGTCGTGGGTCGCAGAGCGACCTCCCTTCGAGACGGTCGCAGAGCGACCTCCTCAGGGAGCGGTGGTCGTGGGTCGCGGGGCGACCTCCTCAGGGAACGGGGCCGGGGGCGGGAAGGGAGCGGGGAGGCGGGGGTGGCGCATGGCGTCCATCACGTTAGGCTGACCCGGTGGGGTCCGCGCTGCCTTCGGGCCCCGATTCGCGACTGTGACGAAAGAGGCGTATGCGCCGTGCCTGACCCCCAGGATGGCTCCGTGTCCCTGAACGACTTCGGCCCCAACGAGTGGCTGGTCGACGAGTTGTACGAGCAGTACACGAAGGACCGCAACAGCGTCGACAAGGCCTGGTGGGAGTTCTTCGAGAACTACACGCCAGGTCAGGGCGGCGGCGACAACGGGACCAGCGCGAAGGGGGCCGCCCCCGCCCCGCAGCAGACCGCCCCCGAGGCGAAGGCCGAGCCCAAGGCAGCGGCCAAGGCCGAGCCCGCCA
Organism: Janibacter sp. RAF52; assembly: GCF_052114035.1. Taxonomy (NCBI): domain Bacteria; kingdom Bacillati; phylum Actinomycetota; class Actinomycetes; order Micrococcales; family Intrasporangiaceae; genus Janibacter; species Janibacter sp. RAF52. The sequence goes on from NZ_JBFRDY010000014.1 coordinate 52,516, forward strand.
AGGCCGAACCGAAGAAGGCAGAGGCCAAGGCCGAGCCCAAGAAGGCCGAGCCCAAGCAGGCTGAGCCGAAGAAGGACGAGGCGGCTAAGAGGGCCGAGCCGACCCCGCGCGAGGAGCAGAAGCCCGCCAAGGCCGAGGCGCCGGTGCAGGAGGACGTGCTCACCCCCCTTCGCGGCGCTGCCGCCCGGGTCGTGACCAACATGGAGGCCTCGCTCGAGGTCCCGACGGCGACGAGCGTGCGCGCTGTCCCCGCGAAGCTGCTCATCGACAACCGCATCGTCATCAACAACCACCTCAAGCGCAGCCGCGGTGGCAAGGTCTCCTTCACCCACATCATCGGGTACGCCCTCATCAAGGCGCTGCGGATGATGCCGGAGATGAATGTCGGCTACACGACGAACGACAAGGGCAAGCCCGTCGTCGTCCAGCCCGCGCACATCGGGCTGAGCATCGCCATCGACCTGCAGAAGGACGACGGCTCCCGCCAGCTCATGGTGCCCGTCGTCAAGCCCGCCGAGACGATGGACTTCAAGGCCTTCTGGCAGGCCTACGAGGTCGTCGTCACGAAGGCGCGTGACGGCAAGCTGACCGTCGAGGACTTCCAGGGCGCGACGATGTCGCTGACCAACCCCGGTGGCATCGGCACGGTCCACTCGATCCCGCGCCTGATGAAGGGCCTGGGCGCCATCATCGGCGTCGGCGCCCTCGACTACCCCGCCGAGTGGCAGGGCGCGAGCAACGAGACGCTCAACCGCAACGCCGTCTCCAAGATCCTCACGCTCACCTCGACCTACGACCACCGCATCATCCAGGGCGCGCAGTCCGGTGAGTTCCTGCGGGTCGTCCACCAGCTGCTCCTCGGCGCCGAGGGCTTCTACGACGAGATCTTCGAGAGCCTGCGCATCCCCTACGAGCCGGTGCGCTGGGTCCAGGACATCTCCACCTCCCACGACGACGACATCAACAAGGTGGCGCGCGTCCAGGAGCTCATCCACGCCTACCGCGTGCGCGGCCACCTCATGGCCGACATCGACCCGCTGGAGTACAAGCAGCGTCGTCACGAGGACCTGGACATCACCAGCCACGGCCTGACGCTGTGGGACCTCGACCGGCACTTCGCCACGGGCGGCTTCGGCGGTGAGCCCTTCCTCAAGCTGCGCAAGATCCTCGGCATCCTGCGCGACTCGTACTGCCGCACCACCGGCATCGAGTACATGCACATCCAGGACCCGGCGCAGCGCCGCTGGATGCAGGAGCGCGTCGAGGTCGGCTACGCCAAGACGACGAGCGACGAGCAGCTGCGCATCCTGCGCCGGCTCAACGCGGCGGAGGCCTTCGAGACCTTCCTGCAGACCAAGTTCGTCGGGCAGAAGCGCTTTTCCCTCGAGGGCGGCGAGTCGGTCATCGCCGTGCTCGACCGGATCCTGACCCGCGCCGCGGGCGAGGGCATGGACGAGGTCTGCATCGGCATGCCGCACCGCGGCCGGCTCAACGTCTTGGCCAACATCGCGGGCAAGTCCTACGGGCAGATCTTCCGCGAGTTCGAGGGCCAGCTCGACCCGAAGTCCGTCCAGGGCTCCGGCGACGTGAAGTACCACCTCGGCACCGAGGGCGAGTTCACCGGTGAGGACGGCGAGACGACGAAGGTCTACCTCGCGGCCAACCCGAGCCACCTCGAGGCGGTCAACCCGGTGCTCGAGGGCATCGTGCGCGCCAAGCAGGACCGGCTCAACCACGGCGGCGAGGACTTCCCCGTCCTGCCGATCCTCATGCACGGTGACGCGGCCTTCGCCGGTCAGGGTGTCGTGGCCGAGACGCTGCAGCAGAGCCAGCTGCGCGGCTACCGCACCGGCGGCACGATCCACGTCGTCGTCAACAACCAGGTCGGCTTCACGACCTCGCCGTCGGCGAGCCGCTCCTCGGTCTACTCGACGGACGTCGCGCGGATGATCCAGGCGCCGATCTTCCACGTCAACGGTGACGACCCGGAGGCCTGCGTGCGGGTCGCCGAGCTCGCCTTCGAGTTCCGGCAGAAGTTCCACAAGGACGTCGTCATCGACGTCGTCTGCTACCGCCGTCGTGGTCACAACGAGGGCGACGACCCGTCGATGACGCAGCCGCTCATGTACAAGCTCATCGAGTCCAAGCGATCGGTCCGCAAGCTGTACACGGAGAGCCTCATCGGTCGCAAGGACATCACCCCGGAGGAGGCGGACGCCGCGCTGCGCGACTACCAGGCGCAGCTCGAGCGGGTCTTCGTCGAGACCAAGGAGGCCCTCAAGGCTCCTGCCTCGCCGGCGGACGCCTCGAGCGACTCGGGCGACAGCGGCTCCGACGCCCCGGACAACGCCGGCCTCGAGCGGCCCGCCGCGCAGACGAGTGACCAGACGACGCGCTCGGCGACCGAGACGGCGATCTCCGAGACCGACCTCAAGCACATCGGCGACGTCTTCGACTCCCCGCCGGCGGACTTCACGATCCACCCGAAGCTGCAGCAGGCGATGCAGAAGCGTGCCGCCTCAGTGCACGAGGGCGGCATCGACTGGGGCACCGGCGAGATGCTCGCCGTGGGCTCGCTGCTCATGGACGGCACCCCGGTGCGTCTGGCCGGTCAGGACTCGCGTCGCGGCACCTTCGTGCAGCGGCACGCGGTCCTCATCGACAAGAACACCGGCGAGGAGTGGACGCCGCTCAACTACCTCGGTGGCGGGCAGGCCCGCTTCTGGGTCTACGACTCGCTGCTGTCGGAGTTCGCCGCGCTCGGCTTCGAGTACGGCTACTCCGTGGAGCGTCCCGACGCCCTCGTCATGTGGGAGGCGCAGTTCGGTGACTTCGTCAACGGCGCCGCGTCGATCATCGACGAGTTCATCTCCTCGTCGGAGCAGAAGTGGGGTCAGAACTCCTCGGTCGTCCTCCTCCTGCCGCACGGCTACGAGGGCCAGGGGCCGGACCACTCCTCCGCCCGCATCGAGCGCTTCCTCGCGCTGTGCGCGCAAAACAACATGACGGTCGCCTTCCCGTCGACGCCGGCGAGCTACTTCCACCTGCTGCGTCGTCAGGCCTACCACCGGCCGCGTCGCCCGCTCATCGTCTTCACCCCGAAGTCGATGCTGCGGCTCAAGGCCGCGAGCAGCCAGCCGGAGGACTTCACCGAGGGCACCTTCCGCGCGGTCCTGCCGGACATGGTCGGGCCGAAGGGAGAGGACGTCACCCGCGTCATCGTGGCGGCGGGCAAGGTCACGTGGGACCTCGAGGCCGAGCGCACGAAGCGCGGCGACGAGCAGACCGCGATCCTCCACCTCGAGCGGTACTACCCGCTGCCGGGTGAGGAGCTGGCCGCCGAGCTGGCGAAGTACCCCAACGCGGAGATCGTCCTCGTGCAGGAGGAGCCGGAAAACCAGGGTGCGTGGCCCTTCCTGGCCATGAACCTGCCGGCCGACCTGGCCGAGCACGGCGAGACGCGCGCACTGCGTGCGGTGACTCGCCCGCCGTCGGCCTCCCCGGCGGCCGGCACGGCCAAGAAGCACGCGCAGGAGCAGGCTGACCTGATCAGCCGCGCCTTCGATCGCTGATGTACTTCACCGACCGCGGCATCGAAGAGCTCGCGGATCGGCGTGGTGAGGAGCTGGTCACTCTCGAGTGGGTGAGTGACCAGCTCCGCACCTTCGTCGACCTCAACCCGGAGTTCGAGACGCCGATCGAGCGACTCGCGTCCTGGCTGGCCCGCCTGGACGACGACGAACTCGACGGCGAGTAACGTCGGGCAGCAGTACCCAGCAACCCCCGATCTTCAGGAGTACCCGAGTGAGCGGCCAGATGACCGACGCTGCCGGCAACGAGTTCACCCCGAGCGCGTCCTTTGCCGTCGACGAGGGGCGGAGGGAGATCGCGCTCGTCTTCATCGGGGACAGCTTCGTCGCGGGTGTCGGTGACGAAAAGGCGCTCGGCTGGACCGGTCGGGTCATGGCCCGCACCGAGGTGCCGGGTGCGGTCGTCGCCCACTACAACCTCGGGGTGCGGGGTGAGACCTCCGGCGGCGTCGCCGAGCGCTGGCAGGTCGAGGGGGCGCGCCGCTTCGCCGACGTCAGCGAGCGTCGCCTCGTCGTGCAGTTCGGTCACGCCGACGTACAGGCCGGCACCTCCATCGCCCGGCTGCGGCTCAACCTCGCCAACATCCTCGACGAGGCGAGCAGCCAGGGCGTCGCGGCCTTCGTCGTCGGCCCTCCCCCGGCCGCCAACCCCCAGACCAACGACGCGCTGCGCCAGCTCGTCGAGGCGCAGCGTGACGTGTGCGATCGCCGCGGCGTCACCTTCGTCGACACCTTCACCCCCCTCGCCGGTCACGACCAGTGGGAGTCGGACATCGCCGCCTCGGTCGATGGTGTGCACCCGGGCCAGGCCGGCTACGGCCTCATCGCCTGGCTGGTGCTCCACCACGGCTGGGGCGAGTGGATCGGCTGACCCAGACCCTCCCCTTCCCTCAGAGTCTGGGTCGATGTATGCGGGTGGCGTCAGACCCACCGGGTATACATCGACCCGCTCCACCTCGAGGCAGCCCCACCTCCCGGGCGCTAGGCAGCGCTGCGCCGGGACGCCCTCAGGTTGTCCTGCGCCCAGTCGGAGGCGAGCGCCTCGCGGACCTGCTCCATGAAGGCGTGCTCGTCCAGGCGCAGTCCGATGACGTTGACCCGTAGCACCCGGTCCCCTCCGATGACGACGGCATTTTCGCGCAGGTTGTCGTCAACACTCTTGAGCCCCCACAGGTGCCCGGCACCGTCGATCTCCACGACGAGCCCGTGCTCCTCGAAGTACACGTCCAGGTAGGCCCGCCGCCCCGGCAGCTTGCGCAGCACCTGTCGCGTCGGCGTGGGCAACCCCCTTCGGCGGCAGGCATCGGCGAAGTGCAGCTCCCCCAGTGCCTGAGCGCCGTCTGCGACGTCCCGCGCGATCCGAAGGATGAAGGCTCGACGCGTCCGGCCCTTGACCACGTCGACCGCGTCGAGCAGCTGCTGCCCGGTCGCGAGCCTCTGCTGGACTGCCATCGCCATGAGGGTGGCCGCTTGCGCGTCACTCACCGCCCAGTGCGCCGCCCGGATGGCCGCAACCGCGGGCTTGGTCCGGGGCACGCCAGCTCCCACCCGCTCGCCCTCGACGCGCCGGATGACCTTGTGGACCGCCACCCCGTCGATGCGCCTGACGTTGTGACGGTGCAGCGCCGAGATGTGCACGGTGTCCTCGGACCAGCCGTGCAGCCCGGCGGCTCGGAGGGCGGACACCCCGTCGATCTGCGCGATGGCTTCGCCGGCCTCCCACACGGCGCGCCACCGCTGCGCGTGCTCGTCGAGCGGCCCCGGCCGGGTCCCGAAGGTCTGCGTCCCCAGCCGCACCCACCGCCCGGCCTCGACGTGGGCATCGGCCTGCCAGCGGGTCACCCCGAGATCGCGCAGGTGCCGACGCTTGATGACGTAGCCGTAGTCCGCCGACGCCACCAGCACCCGCCGGTGCACGTCCATCGGGTGCTCGCGTCGCTTCGCCATGCAGCAAGGGTGGCGCTGCGCCAGCCATGACGAAGGGGGGTCCCCATCGCCTGTGGAGGGTGAGCCCCTGCCCGGGGACCCTGGGGACAGACTCGGTCGAGAGGGTCTCGGACGGGGGCAGCGTCTTCCCGAGCGCCCGCCCTGCCCCGTCACCCGCAGTGGGTCGATGTATTCGCCGGGGCCCCCAGCTCACCCTCATACATCGACCCAGCTCGTGGGCTCCGGGAGTCCGTGGACTGCTCCACGGGTCGATGTATTCGCAGGGGCCCCTAACCCACCCTTGTACATCGACCGAGTATCAGGGGCAGGCGAACCGAGCATCAGGGGCTGGCCAACCAACCGGGCATCTGGGGTGCTCACCCTTCGCCCACCGCGCCTGAACCGCACTGGGTCTGATGGAGRCTCGGGCTATTGGATTCCGACCAAGGGGTGGTCGGACCGTTGCGTAGCGTAGAACGCTTCCTCGAACTCTGCTGGCGGGACGTCGCCCAGGTAGCCGTGGAGGCGGTCGTGGTTGTGCCAGTGGACCCAGGACAGGGTGGCGAGCTCGA
>NZ_JBFRDY010000015.1:0-46319 GCF_052114035.1 Janibacter sp. RAF52
CCAGGTCGTCATCGGCGACTGGAAGACCGAGTACAACCACGACCGTCCCCACTCATCCTTGGGCTACCTCAGCCCGGTGGCCTACGCTGCGGTCTGCACCCATTGATCGGACTCTCACACGACCTGGACCGATCCACGGGGTCCTGCCAGTCCGGCGCGGTGGTGTCGTAGAAGACTGTGGGCCATGTCTTGGCGCTACACCCTTCGGGATCTGACCGACGCCGACGACCCCGAGGTGTGGGCAAAGGCCCTCGCCGCTGAAGGGTGGCGCCTCTGGATTCCCGGCAACACGGGCGCTGAGACCGTGATCAACGGCCGGCGCGTGCGCCGCTACTCCCTGCGGCGGTGGGAAGGCGACGGGGACCCTCCGGCCCCCATCCCAGGGCAGTGGTGACAAGGCTCGCCGGTCGAAGAGATGCCGAGCGAGCTCCGCTCGCGGACTTGTATGGTGCTATACACGCTCCGAGGAAAGGATGTGGCCATGGCCACCGCGCCACTGACAGAGGCCGAAATCGCCGCCCTGGTGACTCGGCGCTATCCCGACGACGCGCGGCTCCAAGAGCTGGCGAGCACTGCTGCGAATGCCGTGCGCAGCGAAGATCCGGCAACGGACACGTTTGACGCGATCGCGCAGCGTCATGCGGCCGCTCTGGAGGTGCTGGAGTCCGCGCGAGCAGAGTTGACCGGCGCGATGATCGCTGCGTCGGGCACTGAGGTCTCCATTGCGGAGCGGGCTGGAGTCAGCCGCATGACGGTCCGCAAGGCCCGCGGAAAGTAGACGTCAACCGCGCCAGATGTATATGGGTAGACAAGTGAGTGTCTACCCGTATACAGTGAGGTGAAGTCACCCAGTACTCGACCTCACGGGGGAGCAGATGACCGCCACGCGCACGACCACGGCCACGGCCACGGCCACGGCCACGGATCTCATGGCGGCGATCGCCGCCCCTGGGCTGCATGTCCAGTGGGATCGGACGGGCGGCAACTGCCGCGCTATTCGCGTCCAGACCCGGCCGGGAGCCACCGACCCTCACGTGCTGATCACCCACGAGTGCGACCCGTTCAGCGACGGTGACCTGCACGATGACCTGCACGGTCAGCGCTTGGCGCTGTGCCTCTATGACAGCGAGGACGGTGACCCCACGGTCCACGTCAATGCCGTGAGTGATTCGCGGCGAATCGCCGAGGTCGTCGTGGGCCTGCTGGCGACGGCTCGGCTAGCGGGGTGAGTCGCCGGCGTCTGGGGTGCAGGCGAGCACGAGCAGCCGTTTGAGGGCCCCGTGGGGGCTGCGCACGAGCGCTTCTCGTAGACCGGTGACGCGGAGCCGGGGCGCGTAGACCACGACTTCCTTCTCGAAGGTCGCCCGGCCGTCGTCACCGCCGCCGTGTCGTGCGCGGTCGCCAGCGTAGAGGGCCCGGTCACTGGTGATCGCGAGGAGCCAACCTCCGGGGGTGGCTCCTCGTTCGTCTGTGAGGTGGCCACCTAGCGCGAATTCGGAGCTGGCGGCGATGCTGGGGTCGATGCTGGCGGAGATGGGCCGACGGTGGTGCGTCAGGAGGTCTCCGGGACGTGCCTGGGCGGCGGTGCGCGCGAACTGGGGATGCGCACCGCTGTGGTGCTCCCCGCGGTAGAAGGTGACGGGACGGGGTAGGCGGCTGCGCGGGTCATTGAGGGCGTCGACGATCTCCTCGTCGTTCTCGTATCCGGTGGGTCCGAGCACGCCGGGCTTGGCGGTGTAGGAGCGTCGCGCGATGGCTGCGGTGATCTCTGGGGGAAGTCCTGCGGCGTGCTCGCGCATGAGGGTCAGGTCGTCGGGGTCGAGGGTGAGCGTGCTGTCTCGGTAGATCGCGCTGGCCACACTCTCCAGCGTGACTGGGAGGTACCCACCGAACTGGCGCAGATCCTCGAGGACGGCCGCGACGTCGGGCCGGTGCCACGCTCGCCGCGGTTGGTCGCGGCCCGCGACTCGCTGGGCTGCCTCGAGGACCAGCTCGCGGTCGTAGCAGCCGGCGACGTCTCGCGCCCACTGATCGTGCGCGCGCTGTCGTCGCTCTGCTCGCGTCCGCACGAGTCTCCACCGCGATCGAAGGGCGGGATCGTCGGCTGCCTCACGCGCCCCGGCGATTGCGTCGCGCAGGACGTCGGTAGCGCTCACAGGCAGGTTCCCCACAGGCCGCGCTGCTGCTGCTGGGCGTCGTCCTGGGCGGCCGCGTACGTCTCGTAGCGGGTGTGACTTCGTCCGCGGCTGGTGTTAGGTGCGTGCCCGCTGCGGATGAGGGACTCACTGACGTCGGTGGTGCCGACCTCGACGTACCGCAAGAGACGGCCGTAGCGGTCGGTATCGGGTTGTTTGGGGTCGGTGATCAGGTCGATGGTGCCGCCTTGCACCAGTCGGGCGAGTTCGTCCTTGGCGGCGTGGGCACCGCACATGGCCGGCTGTCCGTCGCGCGCCATCTCCGGGGCATCCATTCCCAGGACGCGCACCCGGCCGAGGTCGCTGCCGCTGCTGTCGCGGGCGATGATCGTGTCACCGTCGATGACTCGCACCACGGTGGCGCGGGTTGTCTCGCCGGCCCCGTCACGCAGTTGCGAAAGCGGCGGGGTGCCGTTGTGCCACCACAGCCCGGCGACAAGGCCCGCGGCGAGCAGCCCTACCGCGCCGCCTGCTGCCGAGCGGCGGTTCTGGCTATACGGCGATACCCACGTCCCCTTGCGGTAGTAGCCACTGATCGGTGTGCGTCCCATGCGTCGAGCCTTGCAGCGGGCTACGACAGCGCTGGCTACATGCGCGGGGTGGTGCTGGGCTGCTCGGGGACCGCTCGGCGTGGCTCGTCCGCTCGACGAGTGGGGCGTCTGCTCTCGGCGCTCGAAGGGGCGGTGCTGAGATCGCGGAAGTCTCCGGTGCGGGTGTGGCGCAGCTGCATCTCCGTGTCGGTGGACGCGAGACCGGCCGCGTCGGCGGAGAGGACGATCCTTTTGGCGATTGGGTCCGATTCGGGCAACGGGACCCACGCGCCGCGCCTGACCTCGTCGAAGAGGTGCAGTCCCTGCTCGCCGCGCTCGGTGATCGCTCGGGCCGGAATGGCGATCTGACCCCCTTCGACCAGGGACCGTGTCACCTCGGCGTACTTGCGGGCGGTGGCGGCGATCTGTGGGCTGAGGTCGGCGATGGCTCGGAGCGTCGAAGGGGCGTCCAGACGCGTGGCGATGTCGGCTGGGGTCGCCCAGGCGCGTCCCGCGCGCAGGTGATCGCGGATGCTCTCGTGCAGGCGCTGGGTCGCCGCGAGTTGCTCGTAGTCAGAGCGTCCCGCTGGCTGGGTTCCCACCTGTGGTGGCCATGCTCGGGCTGCTTGGGTCCACGCTTCTTGGGCGTCGGCCAGGGAGTCGGCTGCGGCCTTGATTTCCAGCCGTGGTGTGTCTTCGCTGAGGGTGGATGCGCCCAGAACCAAGGTGGTCGCGGCGTGGAGGTACTGCAGGTCTCCGGGCACGGTGTGCATCAGGCGCGCGTCGGCTGGTCTGTTCGAGGTGGTCCCCGGGATCTATCAGGTGCGCGGGTTCGACCTGTCGGTGATGACTCTTGTCGAGGGCGAGCAGGGCGTGATCGTGATCGACCCGTTGATCAGTGTGGAGACGGCCGCGGCGGCGCTGGCGTTGTATCGGGAGCATCGCGGTCAGCGGGTGGTGAGCGGGGTGATCTACACGCACAGTCACGTGGACCACTACGGCGGGGTGAAGGGTGTGACCACCCAGGAGGATGTCGACTCGGGGCGGGTGCCGGTGCTGGCGCCGGAGCATTTCGTCGAGCACGCCATCTCGGAGAATGTCTACGCCGCGACGGCGATGGCGCGGCGGGCGGGGTACATGTACGGCGCGGCCCTGGACCGCAGCCCGACCGGTCAGGTGGGCGCTGGTCTGGCGCAGACGACCTCGACCGGCACGATCAGCCTGATCCACCCGACTCTCGAGGTCAGGTCCACCGGGCAGGAGGAGGTGATCGATGGGGTGCGGATGGTTTTCCAGATGACGCCGAACTCCGAGGCGCCGGCGGAGATGCACTTCTACTTCCCGGACTTCCGTGCGCTGTGCCGGGCGGAGAACGCGACGCACACCATGCACAACATCCTGACCATCCGAGACGCCATGGTCCGTGACGCCCAGGCCTGGTCGGACTACCTGACCGAGACGATCGACATGTTCGCCGATGTCACCGATGTCGCCTTCGCCTCCCACCACTGGCCGACGTGGGGCTGCGATGAGGTGCGCGCCTACCTCTCGCTGCAAAGGGATCTGTATGGCTACCTGCACGACCAGACGCTGCGGATGATGAACGCCGGGATGGTCGGCAGCGAGATCGCCGAGGCGATGGTGCTGCCACCGGCACTGGAGGCCGCGTGGCACACCCGCGGGTACTACGGCTCGGTCAGCCACAACGTCAAGGCCATCTATCAGCGGTACATGGGGTGGTACGACGCGAACCCGGCGAACCTGTGGCAGCACCCACCGGTGCAGCGCGCCGTGCGCTACGTTGCCGCCATGGGCGGGGTCGACGCGCTCCTCACGGCTGCGCGCGGCGCCTTCGAGGCCGGCGACTACCGTTGGGCGGCCGAGCTGGCCTCGCACCTGGTGTTCGCCGAGCCGGACCATGCTCCCGGCAAGGAGCTGCTCGCCGCCACCTTCGAGCAGCTGGGCTTCGGAGCCGAGAACGGCACGTGGCGTTGCGCGTACCTCTCCGGTGCTCACGAGCTGCGGCACGGCAGCTTCGGCAGTCCGACCGCGGCGCTGTCCGCTGACCTGCTCGCTTCGCTGTCCCCGACCCAGCTGTTCGGCGCGATCGCCGTGCGGGTCAACGGCCCGAGGGCGTGGAACGAGCACATCGAGATCGACATCGACCTCGCCAAGGATGGCCGCTACCGGCTGCGGCTGGTCAACGGTGTGCTCACCTACACCACCGCGAAGCAGGCGCACGCGGCTGATGTGAGCCTGCGGATGCCGCGTCTGGCGCTGCCTGCGCTGCTGGTGGGAGCGGGGTCGATGTCAGAGCTGGCTGACCTCGGCATACGGGTCGATGGTGATGCCGACGCACTCTGGCGCCTCATGTCCGTGCTCGACGCCCCCGACCCGGACTTCGCGATCGTCACCCCCTGATCGGCGCAGCTCAGGACGCTTCTGGGTAGAGCAGGCGTCGAAGGGCTGTGCGCGAGAGCAGCAGCGTGACGACGAGCAGTGTCACGGGGATGAATCCGCCCAGGCTGACCGAGCCGCCGAAGGTGGCTTCGATCAGCCAGAGCACGATGAGCTTGCTTCCGGCGGCCACTGCCCAGAGCATCACGGCCGCGGTTGTCCTGGCTCGCCGCGTTGCGGCCGTGCGAAGGCGCGCCATCACCGCGCCCTTGACCAGGAGGACCACTTCGAGAGTGACCTTGAGCAGGAGCGCGGTCAGCAGCGAGAGCGAGAAGCTCTCGCTGATGACCGTCGGCAGGTACTCGATGGCCAGATTGAGAATCACGACATAGACGAACACGTCCACCACATCGGCCGGATGCGCCGCCAACCAAGAACCCAGCCGCGTGCGCACCGATCGCGACGCTCCTGCGCGGCGCTTCCCGGAGGACCCGTTCACAGCCGACGGGCGCTCGGAGCCGGCTCGCGCACCCTCAGGCGGCAGCGTTCTGCGTGGCGGGGTCGACATTGTCCTTCGTGGCGGTGGCGTCGACGATACGCAGCCGCCCGGAGAGGATGAGGGTGATGCCCTCGCTGAGGACCTGGACGCCGAGGAGGATGCCGAGCAGCTTCAGAGTCGCGGCGGCCGGGTTGAGCAGGATCCACAGAGCCAGGACGATGGAGACCAGTCCGCCGAGGATGAAGACCCACTTGTGGGCCGGGACGGTGAAGGCCAGGCCGATACGGACCACACCGGAGACGAAGAAGATGGCCCCGGCCATCATGGTCAGCGCGATGGCGGCCACGAGGGGGTTGCGCAGCATGAACAGGCCCAGGACTGCCAGGGCGGCACCGCCGAGGAGGGTGGACCAGGACAGGCCTGCGCGGATCGAGACCAGCGCGACGATGATCATCATCACCCCACCGATCAGGGTGAGCCAGGCGATCCAGAGCACGGACACGGCCGTGGCCAGCACGGCGTTGCCCAGGACCATGAATCCGAGGATGACCAGCACGAGTCCGAGGACGATGTCCCAGCCGGTGCGCCTGCGTTCGAGTGTGATTGTCATGGTAGGTCTCCTTGGGCCGGGATGGGTCGACAGCGCCGACGGGAAACATCCCCTCATCACGAGGAATCCTATTGCCTGAGCGGGTTGCTGGGTCGTGCGACTTGCCAGAAACGACGTCTCCCTTTTCGGTGCCCGGCTGCGCGCGATAGTGTCCGCAGCATGCCATCACGCCCACGGCCATCGACACCCGACTTAGTGGTCTCCGGCCGCAGGCGCCGCCAGGAGACTCCCCGTTCCACCTTGGCCGAGCTGCCGCCTGGGAGCCGGGATCCGCTGGGCATCCTGAGGGAGCAGAACTCCACCCGCCTCCAGGAGCTCATTTCGCTGCGCGCCGAGCGGATGTCGCAGAGCGCGTTCGCGTTCTACCGGGGGACCGCTGCCCTGATGGCGGCGGACCTGGCCCGCTCACCGCATACCGGTCTGCTCGTGGTCGCCTGTGGTGATGCGCACGTGTCGAACTTCGGGTTCTACGCCTCTCCGCAGCGCACGCTGGTCTTCGATCTGAACGACTTCGACGAGGCGGCCTGGGCTCCGTGGGAGTGGGATCTGAAGCGCCTGGTGACCAGTGTGATCGTCGGGGGGCGGGACTCGTCCCGAACCCCACACGTCATCGAGACCGCGGCGCGCACGACGGTGAGCGCCTACCGGGCTGCGCTGGCTGCGAGTCTGGAGCTGACGCCGCTGCAGCGCTACTACACCCATATCGACCCCAGGGGCGGTGCTGGGCTGCTGGACAAGAAGTCACGCCGGGTGATCGCTTCGGCGATCAAGTCCGCTCAACGTCGCACCGGTGAGCGGGCGGTGCGCCGCCTGACCACCCGGGACGCGGACGGCTCGTTGCGGTTCGTCATGGCGCCGCCGACGATGGACCAGCCGAAGCCCGAGGTCGCCGAGAATGTGCACCGCTACACCCATGCCTACCGCGCCAGTGCCGGCCCGGGCATCCGGATGCTGCTCAGCCACTACCGGGAGGTGGACCTGGCGCTGCGGGTTGTCGGGGTCGGCAGTGTTGGAACCCGGTGTGCGCTCTCCCTGTTCGAGGACGGTGACGGCAACGGTCTGATCCTGCAGTCCAAGGAGGCCGGTCGCAGTGTGCTCGAGCAGTACGGCCGCATCGAGCAGCCGCAGGTGCTCACCGAGGCGGTCGGGACCCACGGTCAGGGCGCGCGGGTGGTCGCCCTGCAACGGATCCTGCAGGCCGTCTCGGACCCGTTCCTGGGCTACCTGCGCGCCGAGGGCTTCGACCTGTACGTGCGCCAGTTCCACGACATGAAGGGCGGCATCGATGTCGAGGACCTCGACGACCGCCCGTTCATCACCTACGCCCAGGCCTGCGCGGTGACTCTCGCCCGCGCGCACAGCCAGTCCCCACGAGCGGCCGAGATCGTCGGCTACATCGGCAACGGAGACAGGCTCACCACCGCGATCGTGGAGTGGTCGACGGCGTATGCCGACCTCTCCGAGCGCGACTACCACGCCTTCCTCGCAACCCGATGACAGATCCTGAGGCGTCCCGGGTGTCTCGCTTCTGGTCCGGGCTCGGGCTGTCGTTGCCGGGGGCGTGGACTGCGCTGATCCTGGCGACGCTGTCCTTTCTGCCTTCCCTGGTGCCGCGGCCTGCGTTGTATCAGGGGGTGATCGCCGGGGTCACCGCGGCGATCGGCTATGGGCTGGGCGTGCTGGGGGCGTGGGTGTGGCGTGAGCTTGCCGACCGTCAGGCACGTCAACCGTCGGCCTCGAGGGTCAGGGCTCTGCTGTTCGCCGCCCCTGCGCTGCTGGTGGTGGCGGTGATCCTTGGTGTGACCTGGCAGCGGCAGGCTTCTCGGTTGTTGGAGATGGAGCCGCAGACCCCGCTCGCGGCGGTCCTGGTCATCCCCGTGGCTGTGCTGGTGTTTGTCCTGTTCGTCTGCATCGCCCGTCTGCTGCGCCGGATCACTGGGGTACTGACTGCCGGACTGCGTCGGGTCGTGGGCCCACGGGCGGCCAGGGTGATCGGGATCGCTGCTCTGGTGACCACGGTCGCCCTGGTCTTCAATGGGTTCGTCTTCGAGCGGGTCACTACAGCGGTCAACGCGGCGTTCTCGTTGACCAACGGCGGGACACCGCAGGGGGTGACGGCCCCGATGAGCCCGCTGCGTTCGGGTAGCCCGGAGTCGCTGATCTCGTGGGACACGCTGGGATTCCAGGGACGGGGCTTCGCGGGGCAGGGTCCCAACGCCACCCGGATCGCCCAGGTGGCTGAACGGTCGGGGCAGGGTTCCGAAGTGACTTTGGATCCCGTCCGCGTCTACGCCGGGCTTGACTCGGCTGAGGACCTCGAGACCCGCGCGGCACTTGCGGTGCAGGACCTGGAGCGCGCTGGCGGCTTCGAGCGCTCGTATCTGCTGGTCGTGACCCCGACCGGCACCGGGTGGGTGGAGCCGACCTCGGTCAGCGCCTTTGAACATCTCACCTACGGCGATAGCGCGACGGTGTCGATGCAGTACTCCTTCCTGCCCTCTCCGATCTCGTTCCTGGCAGATCAGCAGAACGCTCGCAACGCCGGTCGCGCACTCTTCGACGCGGTCTATGAACGGTGGAGCCGCCTGCCGCAGGGCGAGCGTCCCGCTCTGTACGTGTTCGGCGAGAGCCTGGGCTCCTACGGGGGCGAGGCCGCCTTCAGTGGCGAGTTCGACATGGCCAACCGCATCAGTGGGGCGGTGTTCACCGGACCGCCGAGCTTCAACCATCACTTCGGGCAGTTCCTCGACGACCGCCAAAGCGGCAGCACCCAGATCGCGCCCATCTACAAGGACGGTCGCACGGTGCGCTTCACCGACGACCCGATGCGCCCGGCCGAGCCGGCTACCCGACCCTGGCAGGGGACCCGGGTTCTCTACATGGTGCATCCCTCAGATGCCACGACCTGGTGGAACTTCGACCTCATTCTCAATCGTCCGGACTGGCTCGAGGAGCCACGCGGTCCCGATGTCCTTCCCCAGGTCCGGTGGGTGCCCTTCGTGACCTTCTGGCAGGTCACCACCGACATGGCCTTGGCCATGGAACCCGGTCCGGGCTTCGGGCACAACTTCGCCGGCGAACACGTCGGCGCATGGGCACAAGTCCTCAACCTCGACAACTGGACGGCCAAGCGCGCCGCAGCCGTCCACGAGGCGGTACTAGCCGAATCCCGAGCCCCGTTCACACCCTCGCAGTAGCCGATCCGCGCACGGGTAGCCGATCGACAGACGTGGCTGCCTGGCCCGGCAGTGTCAGCCGCCGGCGAGGATCCGGGTCTTCTGGGTCTCGAACTCGGCCTCGGTGAGAACCCCGGACTCGCGCAGCTGCCCCAGTTGCTGCAGCTGGGTGATCACGTCGGCCCCAGTCGGCGATCGAGGCCGAGAGCGTGCCGGGGGCCGGCACGAGACCTGGGACCGGCCCCTGGGGCGTGTTCTGCGCGGGGCGGCAGGCCCTCGTCAGGGCGTCGATGGCCGTCAGCTCCCTGTGGCGGACGTGACTGTCAGCGGCACGGGAGACCGAGGCTGCCGCGACGCGGCTGACCGCACCGACGGCGGTCGTCATGCGGGAGAGATCAGTGGCGGCGTGCTCGGCGGTGAAGTCGGCTCGGTACCGCGCGGAGGTGACCATCTCCGATGCGAGAGCCATGGACTTGGTCAGGGTCGTGATCTCTGGGCTGGGCGTCAGCGGGGTGCTCTGTGGTCGAGGCACGGGAAGGTTCCCCAGTGCGTCGATAACGCGGCGTGCCGTGGTGCCGTCTCCCGCTGGTGGGAATGCCCGTAGGGCCGGTATGGCCGCATCGGCGAGGGCTCGCAGGTCGACTAGTGCCTGCGCGGCTGGCGTATTGAGGATCGGGGCGTTGGAGTGAAGCCTCTGTCGGCGGGGCTCACCTTCGGCCAGCGTGGTCTTGGTGACCTGGCCGGCCGCTGCGGGACGACGCGACGCGGGCTGCTCAGTCGAGGAGGCCGGCAGCGCGAGCGGGCTCGGCGTAGGCGACGGCCAGCGACTCGACCGTCTCGTGGGCGTTGAGCCCGCTCGGGTTGGGCACGACCCACAGCCGGGCGCCCTCGACGGGCTCGGGCTGCTCGCCCGTCTGCGCCTTGCGCACCCCGAAGGCCTGGCGGTAGGCAGTGATCCCCGCGACGGCGACGACGGCCGGCCGGGTGCGGGCGATGGTGGCCAGCAGGCGCTCGCCGCCCTCGCGCAGCTCGTCGGCCGTGAGCTCGTCGGCGCGGGCGGTGGCCCGGCGGACCAGGTTGGTGATGCCGATGCCGCGCTCGCGCAGGTGCTCGCGGTCCTCGTCGGTCATGCCGGCGGCGGGGTCGACGGCCCGCGTGAGGACGCCCGCCCGCAGCAGCGCCGGGTAGAAACGGTTGCCCGGGTGCGCGAAGTGGGTCTGCGTCGCCGCGGTCCACAGCCCGGGGTTGATCCCGACGAAGAGCAGCCGCAGCTCCTGGCCGGCGCCCGGCAGGAGGTCGGGCACCTCGGCGTCGCGATAGGACTCCAGCTCGGCACGGGTGAAGCTGCGGCGGGCACTCGGCATGCCCGCCACCCTAGGTCGGGGGCGGGTCGATGTGTGCGGGTGAGTCCCAGCGCACCCACGTACATCAACCGGGTCAGCGGGGGCGCGGGTCGATGTATGCGGGTGGGTCCCAGCGCTCGCGAATACATCAACTCAGGGCAGGGGGGCAGCGAAGGGAGAGCCCCGCTCAGGCGCTGGCGCGGAAGGCCCGCAGCCGCAGGCTGTTGCTCACGACGAAGACGCTGGACAGGGCCATCGCGGCACCGGCGAGCATCGGGTTGAGCAGCCCGAGCGCCGCGAGCGGGATCGCCGCGGTGTTGTAGGCGAAGGCCCAGAAGAGGTTGGCCTTGATCGTGCCGAGCGTCTTGCGCGAGAGGCGGATCGCGTCGACCGCAGCCCGCAGGTCCCCTCGCACGAGGGTGATGTCGGCGGCCTCGATCGCCACGTCGGTGCCCGTGCCCATCGCCAGACCGAGGTCGGCCTGCGCGAGCGCGGGTGCGTCGTTGACCCCGTCGCCGACCATCGCGACGACCTTGCCCGCGCCCTGCAGGCGCGTGACGACGTCGACCTTGTCGGCGGGCATGACCTCGGCGATGACCTCGTCGATGCCGACCTCGGCGGCGACCTGCTCGGCGACCGCGCGGTTGTCCCCGGTGAGCAGGACGGGGGTGAGGCCGAGCTTCTTCAGCCCGGCGATGGCCTCGGCGCTCGTCGGCTTGACCGTGTCGGAGACGACGAGCACGCCACGGGCCTGCCCGTCCCAGCCGACGGCGATCGCCGTGCGCCCCTCGGCCTCGGCGGCCGCCTTGGCCGCGGCCAACTCGCCGTCGAGCGCCATGGCCCAGTCGGCGAGCAGCGACTCGCGGCCGGCGACGACCGCGTGTCCGTCGACGACGCCGGTGACGCCCTGGCCCTGCACGTTGTCGAAGCCCTCGACGCCCGGCAGGTCGCCGACCTCGGCAGCGGCTCCCTTCGCGATGGCCTGGGCGATGGGGTGCTCCGACGCGTGCTCGAGGGCCCCGGCCAGCCGGAGGAGATCGGTGCGGTCCACCCCCTTCGCCGGGACGGAGTCGACGAGGGCCATGGCACCGGACGTGACCGTGCCGGTCTTGTCGAGGACGATCGTGTCGACCGTGCGCGTGGCCTCCAGGACCTCGGGGCCCTTGATGAGCACGCCCATCTGCGCGCCGCGACCCGTGCCGACGAGCAGGGCGGTGGGCGTCGCCAGACCGAGCGCGCACGGGCAGGCGATGATGAGGACCGCGACGGCCGCGGTGAAGGCGGCGCTCACGGGGAATCCGGCGCCGAGCCAGGCACCGAGGGTCGCGACGGCGATCGCGATGGCGACGGGGACGAAGACCCCCGAGACCGTGTCGGCGAGGCGCTGGACCTCGGCCTTGCCGGACTGCGCGTCCTCGACGAGTTGGGCCATCTGCGCCAGCTGGGTGTCGGAGCCGACCCGGGTGGCGCGCACGACCAGCCGGCCACCCTCGTTGACCGTCGCGCCGGTCACGGCATCGCCCTCGCCGACCTCGACCGGGACGGACTCGCCGGTGAGCATCGAGGCGTCGATCGCGCTCGTGCCCGAGGTGATGACGCCGTCGGTCGCGACCTTCTCACCCGGCCGCACGACGAACTCGTCGCCGACCGACAGCTCCTCGACCGGGATCCGTACCTCGGTGCCACCGCGCAGGACGGCGACCTCCTTGGCGCCGAGCTCGAGCAGCGCGCGCAGGGCGTCGCCGGCGCGGCGCTTGGACCGCTTCTCGAAGTAGCGCCCCATGAGGATGAAGGTGATGACGCCGGCGGCGACCTCGAGGTAGATGCTGCCGAGGCCGTCGCTGCGCGAGATCGTCAGCTCGAAGGCGTGCGTCATCCCGCGGTCGCCGGCGGTGCCGAAGAAGAGCGCGACGACCGACCACAGCCAGGCCGACAGCGTGCCGACGGAGATGAGCGTGTCCATCGTCGCGGCCCCGTGGCGCAGGTTGGTCCACGTCGCGCGGTGGAAGGGCCAGCCGGCCCAGAAGACGACCGGCGTCGCGAGCACGAGCGAGGCGAAGCCCCAGTAGTCGAACTGCAGGGCCGGGACCATCGCCAGCAGGATGACCGGGACGGCGAGCACGGCCGAGCCGATGAGTCGCTGGCGCAGGGCGGTCAGCTCACGGTCCTGCGGCGCCTCCTCCTCGGACGAAGGGGGTTCCGCCGCCGGCAGGGTCGCGGTGTAGCCGGTCTGCTCGACGACCGTGATGAGGTCCTGCGGGTCGGTGCCGAAGGGGGCGGTGACCGTCGCCTTCTCGGTCGCGTAGTTGACGCTCGCGGTGACGTCGTCGAGCTTGTTGAGCTTGCGCTCGATGCGGCCCGCGCACGACGCGCAGGTCATGCCGCCGATCTGCAGCTCGACGGTCGAGGTGGTGACCGGGTCCGTCTCAGTGGTCATGGTCGGTGTCTCCGTGCGAGGTGCTGGAGGTTGCGGTGCTGCCCGCGGGGCTGCTGCCCGCGGTGTCGACGACGAGCGGCGCCGTGTGCACCTGCCCGTCGACCTTGACGTCGAGGTAGAGCAGGTAGCGTCCGGGCGTCGGGGCCGTGGTGACGAAGTCGATCTCGGGACCGCCGAGCTCGGCGGCCGTGGGCGCCTCGCCCTCGGGGTGGACGTGGAGGTAGGCCAGGTCGCCCTCGCGCAGCGCGACGAGGTGGCCGGCCGCGCCGAGGTAGGGCTCGATCGTCGTCACGGGCTCGCCGTCGCGCTCGACCCGCAGGGTGAGGCGCGACTCCTCGCCGGGCACGAGGTCGCCCTCGATACTGACGTCGAGGCCGGCGACGCTCGTGGTCCGGGTCGGTTGCGACCCGGTGGGGGTGAGGTCACCGGCGACGTCGACGGTGGAGGTGAGGGTCACCCCTTCGTCGGCGTCGGCCGGGGTGGTGTCGGCGTAGAGGCGGTAGGTGCCGGCGGCCTGCCAGGTCCACGGCAGCGACCACGTGCCGTCGGCGGCGCGCTGCGGGTGGACGTGGCGGAAGTGCTGGCCGTCGCTGCGTACGACGACCAGGTGCAGCTCCTCCTCGTGCTCGATGGAGTAGTCGGTGACCGGGTCGCCGTCGGCGTCGGTGACCGTCAGCTCGAGGCGGCCGCGCTCGTCGACCTCGGTCGGGGCGGAGACGCCGGTGAGGCGGTAGTTGTCCTGCTCGAGCGCCAGGCCCGCGGGTGCGGCTGCGTCGTCGTGGGCGGAGTGGTCACCGGCGGCGTCGCCGGTGCCGTCGTCGTTGGGGGAGGCGTGCTCGCCGCCGTGGGTGGTGCTCTCCTGCGCCCAGGCCCGCGCGGTCTCCTCGGGTACGACCGCGCGGGCCGTGACCGCGGCGAGCGCGAAGACGACCGCGAGGGCGAGACCGAAGAGACCGAGACGGGTCGGGGCGTTCATCCTCAGGCCTTGGTGGCCGTGTAGCCGGCCTCGGTGACTGCGGCGATGACGGCCGCGTCGTCGACGTCACCGGAGACGACGAGCTTGCCGGTCGCGGAGCTCACCTCGACGACCTCGGCGCCGGGGATCTCGCTGACCTCCTCGCGGACGGACATCTCGCAGTGGCCGCAGGTCATGCCGGTCACCTGGTACTCGGTGGTGGTGCTCATCGGGGGTCCTCTCTCATACCTGTGGGGGGTATCTGACGAGGACAACTGTATGCCCCCTTGAGGTATTCCGACACCGGGTGTCGAGGAGGTGCGACTCAGTCGCGGGCGTAGCCGCCCAGGCCGCCCGGGAGAAAGTCCGCGTAGTGCCCGACGAGCTCCGCGCGGGTGAGCGACGGCTCGGCGAACCACCAGTGGCCGAGGCGCTCGGCGATGCCCGGTCTCGTCGGCAGGCTGCTGCGCAGGCGGCTGGGGCGCCGCCTCTTCGACATCAACCTGCCGCAGATGTCACCCGAAGGCTGAACTTCGGCTACTCCTACGCCGACTCGACGATCATCGTCGGCGACGGGGAGGCAGCGCCGGTCTACGACATGGGCTCGCACACGCCCTCGACCGTGTCCGGGTGCCGCCTGCCGCACCACGAGGTCGACGGCAGGAACATCCGCTGCTCGTGCGGGCCGATGCCCACGTCGTCTGGCAGGGCAGCGTCCTGCCCGACGACGTGGCGACCCTCGTCGCGACCCTCCGGGGTGCGATGCCAATGCCGTGCTGTCGGAGGGCTACTTCAGGTGGTCTGCGCAGGACTCGGCCCTGCTCGTCACCGAGGTCTCCTTCGAGCGCTCCTGCCTGCCCGTGCACGTGCGGGCCTTCCACCGGGCGCACGTCGACGGGCCCGACCTGCAGGCGCACGAGCTCGCCCTCGAGCACGGCGACCGGGTGCACCTCGTGCGGCCGGAGGCGGCGCCCGGGGTGCACGGACTCGAGTGGAGCTGGCCGGACTGATCGGCCGATGGCGGGGATGGACCGGCACAATGACGGCATGCCACACCGTCAGGAGACCGTCCGCGAGGCCCTGATCGTGGCCAACCCCACCGCCCGCAACGGCAGGGCCGAGGCCATGGTGCCGGTCGCGGCCGACATCCTGCGCGGCCACGGCTGGTCGGTCGACGTCGAGATCACCCGCTCCGCCGAGCACGCGAGCGAGATCGGGGCCGCCGGCTCGCCCGACGGTCCGGTGCTCGTCGCTCTCGGCGGCGACGGTCTCGTCGCCTGCGTCGCGCAGGGCGCGATCCGCTCCGGGGCGGTGGTGGCGCCGCTGCCGGGTGGCCGCGGCTGCGACTTCATGCGGGCTCTTGGCGCGTCGCTCGACCTGCGCGAGGCCGCAGCCGGCCTCCCCTTCGCCACGGAGCGTCGGGTCGACGTCGGGATGGCGGGGGAGACGCCCTTCCTCGGAGTGGCCACGGTGGGCTACGAGTCGCGGGCGAACGAGTACGCCAACGACGCGCCGGCGTGGGTGCCGGGTGCGCTCGTCTACGCGTACGGCGGGGCGCGCTCGCTCGTCGAGACCCGTCCCTTCGACATCGACATGAGTGTCGACGGGGTGCCCCGTCGGGTCGAGGGGTGGAGCATCGCGGTCGGCAACTCGGGTCGCTACGGCGCCGGCATGCAGGTCAACCCCGGGGCGCTGCTCGACGACGGTGAGCTCGACGTGACGACTGTCGAGAACGTCTCGCGGTGGAAGTTCCCCATCCTGCTGCCGCGGTACTTCCGCGGGACGCAGATCGACGGCGTCGGCATCCGCGCCGACCGGGGCCGGGAGATCGAGATCGCCTCTCCTGCAGGGCGCGTCGTGTACGCCGATGGCGACCCCGTCGGGCAGACCCCGATGCGCTTCACCGTGCGGCCGGAGGCCCTGCGGGTGCTCGTCGCCCCAGCGGGCTGAGGCCGCCGGGGTGTCGTGACACCGGGTGCGTGCTGAGGTCAGGGCTCAGCGGCGCAGGATCTCCGACGCCATTGCCAGCCCGGCCTCGCGCTCGGGCTGGATGATCCGGCTGACCCCTAGGCGGGTGAGCGCCTCGACGTGCTGCCGCGAGCCGGCCTTGGCCCAGATCTCGCGGACGCCGAGCTCGTTGAGGGCCGTGGCGGTCATCAGCGAGGCGGCGACGTGGGTCATGCCGAGGACGACGAGCGTGTCCGGGCGGATGTCGAGCTGCCGCAGGGTCTCCTCGTCGCGGGCCTCGGCGATCGCCAGGTGGTCGACCTGGTCGGCGAGTGCGGTGACGGCTGCCTCGTCCACGTCGACACCCAGGACCCGCCGGCCCTCCTCGACGAGGCGCAGCGCGAGCGCCGAGCCAAACCGGCCGAGGCCGATGACGGCGACGTCGTACCTAGCCAACGAGGATCCTCTCCTCCGGGACCTCGTAGCGCCGAGGTCGGTTGCGCAGCGCCAGGGCGGCGCCGAGGGTGATCGGGCCGAGGCGGCCGAGGAACATCATCGCCACGAGGATCAGCTGGCCGGCCGGCGGGATGTCCGCGGTGATGCCGGTGGACATGCCGACGGTGCCGAAGGCCGAGATCGCCTCGAAGAGCACGACGTCGAGGCGGAAGGGGGTGAGCACGAGCAGCGCGCCGGTCGCGGTGGCGACGAGGCCGGTGCCGAGCAGGGCGACGGTGAGCGCCTGACGCATGTTGGCGGGGGAGAGGCGACGGGTGAGCACGCGCACGGTCGGCTCGCCGCGCAGCTCGGCCCAGATGACGAAACCGAGGACGGCGAAGGTGGCGACCTTGATGCCCCCGGCGGTGCCGGCGCTGCCGCCGCCGACGAACATCAGTCCGTCGAGGAGCAGCAGGCTCTCCTGGCGGAGCGCCCCGATGTCGACGCTGTTGAAGCCGGCCGTGCGGGCGACCACGGACTGGAAGGCGGCGGCGAGGACCTTGCCGCCCGTGCCCAACGGGCCGAGCGTGTCCTCGTTGTCCCACTCGACGACGGCGAAGAGCAGGGTGCCGACGACCCACAGTACGACCGAGCCCCAGATGGTGATCGTCGCGTGGATCGTCCACCGCCGGTAGGGCTCGCGCCAGTGACGGAAGAGCTCCCACCACACGGGGAAGCCGAGCCCGCCGATCATCACCGAGAGCATGAGGGGCACGCACATCCACGGGTCCTGCGCCCACTGGACGGCGCTGTCCGGCAGCAGGCCGAAGCCGGCGTTGTTGAAGGCCGAGACCGAGTGGAAGACGCCCGAGTAGACCGCCTCGCCCCACCCGTCGTGGTAGGCCGTCCGCAGCCGGACGGTGAGCACCACAGCGGAGACGAGCTCGACGGCGAGGGTGAAGCGGAGGACGCCGACGAGCACCTGCCCGGGCGTGCGCTGGGCGAGCGAGCGGGCCTCCGCGACGGTGAGGACACCGGCGGGGGCCGAGAGCTTGCGGCCGATGAGCATGACGAGCAGCGTCGCCACGGACATGACGCCGAGGCCGCCGATCTGGATGAGCGCGAGGATGACCAGCTCACCGAAGGTCGACCAGTGGCCACCGGTGTCGACCGTGACGAGCCCGGTGACGCAGGTGGCCGAGGTGGCGGTGAAGAGCGCGGTCAGCGCGTCGGTCGGCTCCCGGCTCTCGGCCGCGAAGGGGGTCATCAGTACG
This sequence comes from Janibacter sp. RAF52, assembly GCF_052114035.1. NCBI lineage: Bacteria > Bacillati > Actinomycetota > Actinomycetes > Micrococcales > Intrasporangiaceae > Janibacter > Janibacter sp. RAF52. The sequence continues at coordinate 17,799 of NZ_JBFRDY010000015.1, forward strand.
AGCGTCCCGACCGCGATCGTCGCCGCGAAGCCCAGCATGACCGTGCGGGCCGGGTTCGCCACGAGACGGTTGAGCAGATGCGCGCTCGGCGCGGCCTGGTCCACGCCGCAGGACGCTACTCCTCCTCGGAGCAGACGTCGCTCTCCCGGTCCCTGCCCTTCGAGACGTCGGCCGCAGGCGGCCGCCTCCTCAGGACCCGGGAGTCGCGCAGCGCTGTCTCGAAGGGCGTCGGGGCAGACTGAGCTGATGCGCCGCTTCGAAGAGCTCGCCTGGAGCGAGACCCCCAGAGGTGAGATCAGCCTGCGTCGGCGGATCGAGCCGACGCTCACGGTCGAGGTCTACGAGGTCAAGCTCGGTGACGAGTTCCTCATGTCGAGCCTCTTCACGGTTGCCGAGATCGAGCTGGCTCGCCTCGGTCTGGCCAGGGCGAAGGGGGAGCAGCTCGACGTCGTCGTCGGCGGCCTGGGCCTCGGGTGCACCGCCAAGGCGGCGCTGGAGGACCCACGGGTGAGCTCAGTGCTCGTCGTCGACGCCATGCCCGAGGTCATCGACTGGCACGAGCGCGAGCTGCTGCCGGACGCGCCCGCCGTCGTGCGCGACGAGCGCACGCGCCTGCTCCTCGGCAACTTCTTCGAGCTCGCCGCGTCAGAGCACGGCTTCGACCCGGACGAGCCCGGCCGGCTGCACGACGCGGTGCTGCTCGACATCGACCACACGCCGCACCACCTGCTCCACCCCGACCACGCCCCCTTCTACTCGCTCGACGGCCTGCAGCGGCTGCGCGCGCACCTACGTCCCGGCGGCGTCTTCGCCATGTGGTCCGACGACCCGCCGGACGCCGACTTCTGCGCGCTGCTCGAGCAGGTCTTCGAAGAGGTCGAGGCGCACGTCGTCGCCTTCGACAACTTCCTCACGGGCGGGGTGTCGAGCAACACCGTCTACGTCGCGGTCTGAGCCGTCAGCCGGGTCGGTAGGTGTCCCGGCGGCGCGGGGCGGCCTCCGGGTCCTGAGGAGGAGGCCGCCCTGCGGCCGACGTCTCGAAGGGCAGGGATCGGGGCAGGGGTCTGGCCGGGAAACCTGCAGATGGCCGGGAAGGCCGGACATGGCCGCGCAATTGCTCGGCCAGTTGCGGTTATCCCGGCCAAGTCAGACCTTCCCGGCCCGGCGAGCCCCTCCTCCCCGCCTGAAATGCGAGGCCGGGAACAACCTCCCTTCGCTCGTGGTTGAGCCAAGTGAACTCAACTTTTGGGCCACGGATTTGCGCAGGCCGCGGACCGGCTCCTAAGTTGAGCGACAGCAACTCAACTCGCGTCGGGGTGACTACCTCGACCACCCGAACAAAGGAGCGCCTCATGGCTCGTGCCGTTGGCATCGACCTCGGAACCACCAACTCTGCCGTCGCCGTCCTCGAGGGTGGCGAGCCCACGATCATCCCGAACGCCGAGGGTGGCCGCACCACCCCGTCCGTCGTCGCCTTCTCCAAGGGCGGCGAGGTCCTCGTCGGCGACATCGCCAAGCGTCAGGCGGTGACCAACGCCGACCGCACCATCCGCTCGGTCAAGCGCCACATGGGCACCGACTGGACGACCGACGACATCGACGGCAAGAAGTACACCGCCCAGGAGATCAGCGCCCGTACGCTGCAGAAGCTCAAGCGCGACGCCGAGGCCTACCTCGGTGAGGACGTCACCGACGCGGTCATCACCGTCCCCGCCTACTTCGACGACGCCGAGCGCCAGGCCACCAAGGAGGCCGGCGAGATCGCGGGCCTCAACGTCCTGCGCATCGTCAACGAGCCGACGGCGGCCGCCCTGGCCTATGGCCTCGACAAGGGCAAGGAGGACGAGCTCATCCTCGTCTTCGACCTCGGTGGCGGCACCTTCGACGTCTCCCTGCTCGAGGTCGGCAAGGACCCCGAGGACGGCTTCTCCACCATCCAGGTCCGCGCGACCTCCGGTGACAACCAGCTCGGTGGCGACGACTGGGACGAGCGCATCGTCGATCACCTCCTGACCCAGGTGAAGAACAACACCGGCGTCGACCTCTCCGGCGACAAGATCGCCATGCAGCGTCTGCGCGACGCCGCCGAGCAGGCGAAGAAGGAGCTCTCCTCCTCCTCGACCACATCGATCAACCTGCAGTACCTGTCCATGGGCGAGAACGGCCCCATCCACCTCGACGAGTCGCTCTCGCGTGCGAACTTCGAGCAGATGACCAAGGACCTGCTCGACCGGACCAAGACCCCCTTCGAAAACGTCATCAAGGACGCGGGCGTCCAGGTCTCCGACATCGACCACGTGGTCCTCGTCGGCGGCTCCACCCGCATGCCGGCCGTCACCTCGCTCGTCAAGGAGCTGACCGGGGGCAAGGAGCCCAACAAGGGCGTCAACCCGGACGAGGTCGTCGCGCTCGGCGCGGCCCTGCAGGCCGGTGTCCTCAAGGGCGAGCGCAATGACGTCCTGCTCATCGACGTCACGCCGCTCTCCCTCGGCATCGAGACCAAGGGTGGCCTCTTCACCAAGCTCATCGAGCGCAACACCGCCATCCCGACGAAGCGCTCCGAGGTCTTTTCCACCGCCGAGGACAACCAGTCCTCCGTGCTGATCCAGGTCTTCCAGGGTGAGCGCGAGATCGCGCAGCAGAACAAGAACCTCGGCACCTTCGAGCTCTCCGGCATCGCGCCGGCGCCGCGCGGCGTGCCGCAGATCGAGGTCACCTTCGACATCGACGCCAACGGCATCGTCCACGTGACGGCCAAGGACCGGGGCACCGGCCAGGAGCAGAAGATCACCATCTCCGGCGGCTCTGCGCTGTCGAAGGAGGAGATCGAGCGCATGGTCAAGGAGGCCGAGGCGCACGCCGACGAGGACAAGGCCCGGCGCGAGGAGACCGAGGCCCGCAACAACGCGGAAAACCTCGTCTACTCCACCGAGAAGTTCCTCTCCGAGTCCAGCGACAAGCTGACCGACGAGCAGCGCAAGCCCGTCGACGACGCGCTCGCCGACCTCAAGGAGGCCCTCAAGCCGGAGTCCGGCGTGAGCGTCGAGGAGCTGGCCAAGAAGGTCGACACCCTCAACGAGGAGTCGCAGAAGATGGGCGCCGCCCTCTACGCGGCCTCCGCGGAGCAGGGCGAGGGCGCGGCCCCCGGCGGCGACGCCGGCGCCGAGCAGCCCGCTCCCGAGGGTGACGACGACATCGTCGACGCCGAGGTCGTCGACGACGACGAGGAGCAGAAGTGACCGACCCCAACCAGCCGATCGAGCCCGAGGTGACCGCCGACGCGGCGAACCCGGAGGCCGAGGAGCAGGTCGTCGAGGCCGAGGTGGTCGACGAGGACGCGGCCGACGCTGCGCCCAAGTCGGCCACCCCGGCCGACGGGGCCACCGCCCCGGGCGAAGGGGAGGCCACCGGAGACGCCGAGGTCCACCCCGACACGGCCCGCGCCGACCAGCTCCAGGACGACTACCTGCGCCTGCAGGCCGAGTACGTCAACTACAAGCGTCGCGTCGACCGGGACCTCCCGGTGCACAAGGAGCGCGCCGTCCACGACCTGCTCGAGTCGCTCCTGCCGGTCCTCGACGAGATCCACCTCGCCGAGCAGCACGGCGACCTGCCGGAGGGCTCCCCCTTCCGGGCGATCGCCGACAAGCTCGAGCAGGTCCTCACCAAGCAGGGTCTGGAGCGCGTGGGCGTCAAGGGCGAGGCCTTCGACCCCAACGTGCACGAGGCCCTCATGCACGGCGCGTGGGACGCCTCCGACCCGGAGCTGCCGAGCGACGCGACGGCCACGACGGTCGTCACCGTGCTCCAGCCCGGCTACCGCGCCGGCGAGCGCGTCCTGCGCGCCGCCCGCGTCGCGGTCGCCGACCCGCAGTAACCACCACCGAGAGGAGGAGACATGGCCAGTCAGGACTGGTTGGACAAGGACTTCTACGCGGTCTTGGGTGTCGCCAAGGACGCTGATACCGCCGAGATCAAGAAGGCCTACCGCAAGCTCGCCAAGCAGTACCACCCCGACCGCAATGCCGGGGACGACGCCGCCGAGCAGAAGTTCAAGGACGTCGGCGAGGCGCACGCCGTGCTCTCCGACCCGGAGCAGCGTCGTGAGTACGACGCCATCCGCTCGATGGCCGGCGGCGGTGCGCGATTCACCGCCGGCGGCCCGGGTGGGGGCGCAGGCTTCGAGGACATCTTCTCCGCCTTCGGCGGGGGAGGGGGCGGCTCGCGGGTGCGTTACAGCACCGGCGGCGGCTCCCCCTTCGCCGGGGGTGGGGCGGGCGAGCCCGACCTCGAGGACATCCTGTCGATGTTCGGCGGGGGCGGCGGTGCCGGCTTCGGCGGGCAGGGTGCGGGATTCCGCGCCCCGCGGGGCCCGGTCAAGGGCCAGGACCTCACCGCCCGCACCGAGCTGTCCTTCCGCGACGCGGTCGAGGGGCGCACCATCGCCCTGAACGTCAACGGCGAGAAGGTCAACGCCAGGATCCCTGCCGGCGTCAAGGACGGCCAGAAGATCCGCCTGCGCGGCAAGGGAGGCCACGGCGACCAGGGCGGGCCCCGCGGTGACCTCATCCTGACTGTGTCGGTGGGCAAGCACCCGGTCTACGGCCGCGACGGCGACAACCTGACCCTCGACCTGCCGGTGACCTTCGCCGAGGCCGCCCTCGGTGCCACGGTCGCCGTGCCGACCCTCGACGGGTCGCAGGTCAAGGTCAGGATCGCGCCGGGGACCCCGAGCGGCCGCGTCCTGCGGCTCAAGGGACGCGGCATCGCGACGAAGAAGGCCACCGGCGATCTGCTCGCCAAGGTCCAGATCATCGTGCCGACCGAGCTCAGCGAGGCCGAGCGCGAGGCCGTCGAGGTCCTGCGCGATGCTCGCACCGACGACCCGCGCGCCGCGCTGGTCACCGCCGCGAGCGCCTGACCACGACACTGATGGCGAGCCGGTGGCGACGGAGATGACGAAGGGAGGTGGGCCCGATGGCCCGGATCTCAGGACTGAGCAGTGACGACCGCACGCCCGTCTTCGTCATCTCCGTCGCCGCCGAGCTCGCCGGCATGCACGCGCAGACGCTGCGCCAGTACGACCGGATCGGGCTCGTCACCCCGTCGCGCACCCGCGGCGGCGGTCGGCGCTACAGCGCCGCCGACGTCACCCGGCTGCGCGAGGTGCAGCGCCTCTCCCAGGAGGAGGGCGTCTCGCTCGCGGCGATCCAGCGGATCTTCGACCTCGAGCACCAGGTCGAGGCCCTGCGCGCCCGGGTCGCCGAGCTCGACGACGAGTTGGACGCCGCGCGCGAGCAGCTCGGCGAGGGCCGGCGCTTCTTCGCCGTCGGCTCGCAGGGCGACATCGTCGCGCTGCGGCACGGCCAGCGGCCGCGACCCCGCAGCGGCGGGCAGGCGCTCGTCGTGTGGCAGCCGCGCTGAGCCTCCCTTCGCGCCGTCAGACCCGCTCGAGCAGGTCGCCCCACTCCCGCAACCGTCGCTCGACGGCTGCCTGCTCGGCGGCCAGCCGCTTCATCCCGTCACTCGGGTGGATCGGCTCGGGCCACTTCGGGCGGGTCGTGTCCCCTTCGTACTCGCCCCGCAGCCGCCGCCGCACGAGCGGGACGACCTCGTCGCGGACGAACTCCGCCTCGACGCGCACGGAGTGCCGCCATCCGGGCTGGTCGCCGGTCACCAGGTCGCTGAGCTTGAGCGTGTGGGGCACGCCGAGGGCCTCCGCGACGACGGCCGCCATCCGCTTGTGGCCCGGCCGGGCCATGTGGATCCGGTCGAGCGACCACAGCGCCTTGTCGTCGTACTCGCGCAGCAGGTCGTGGTCGACGAGCGTGGCGTCGTGGGTCGACGCGAGGTCGCGGATCGTGGCGTTGAAGGCGTGCACCCGCTTGGTGAGCGGCTTGAGCAGCCCCGTTGCCTGCGGCACGAAGGTCGTGAAGACGATGACCTCGGCACCCGACCCGACGAGCCGCACGAGGGCGCGCTCGTAGCGCTCCGCGATGCCGGTGACGTCCGCGCGCAGGGACAGCAGGTCGTTGCCCCCGGCGCAGAAGGAGATGTGCGTGGGCCGCAGCGCGAGGGCCGCGTCGAGCTGGTCGTCGACGACCTGGTCGAGGAACTTGCTGCGGATCGCGAGGTTGGCATAGCGCCACGTCGGGTCCGCCCGCCCGAGCTGCCGCGCGAGTCGGTCGGCCCACCCGCGCACCTGGTTGGGGTAGTGGAGGTTGGGGTCACCCACGCCCTCGGTGAAGGAGTCGCCGACGGCGACGAAGAGCCCGCTCATGTCCTTCGTCATGCTGGTGGCGGCCTGCCCACCGATCAAGGGGGCGGGGGCTCCCTTCGCCGTCCCGCCGCCGGGAGTTCACCGACGAAGGGGGAGGGCGTCGCGTGCCGATGTCGGTGGGGGCTGGCAGGCTGGCGCCATGCCCCGACCACAGGACGCCGCCTCCGTCTTCGACCGCAAGCACACGCCGCTCATGCGGCTCATCGACGCCACCGACCCGCAGGCCCTCGCCGGGGACAGCCCGTGCGACGAGTGGAGCGGACTCGACGTCATCCAGCACCTCATCGACACGCAGCGCGACTTCCTGCTCAAGGCGGGCGCCGACCTGCCCGACCCGGCGCCGACGGTGGCCGCGCTCGGGCCGGCGACCGCCTGGCGCACGCACGCCGAGGGCGTCGCCCGCCAGCTCGCCGACGACACCCTCGCCGAGCGGCCGTACGAGACGCCCTTCGGCGCGACGACGATCGGCGCGGCCTTCGACCGCTTCTACGGCTTCGACCTGCTCGTCCACCGGTGGGACATCGGCGCGAGCGCCGGGGTGCCGGTCGAGCTGAACGAGGCCGAGCTCGACGAGGTCGAGGCGGCGATCGCCGGCTTCGGCGACGCGATCCGCGGTGACGGGGTGTGCGGCCCGGCGGTCCACGTCGGTCCGGACGCCTCGCGGCAGGACCGGGCGCTCGGCCTCACCGGACGGGACCCCCGCTAGCTGCTCACCGCGGCCGCGAGGCGTCCGAGCGTGTCCTCGAGCTGTGACTCCTGGACGAGCGGGAAGCCGACCTTCTCGAGCAACGCCTTGTCGGTGACGCCGCTCCAGTCGTAGGTGTGCGTGACGAGGGTGCTGTCAGGACCCTGCGGCTCCAGCTCCCACAGCCACTCCCACCCGGGCGGCTCGGTGCCGGCCGGAGCCGTCTTCCACCCCACCATCTTGTGGGGGTCGAAGGCGGTCACGTGGTTGTCCGTCTGGTAGTCGCCGCCCATGTGGTCGCCGGACATGTTCATCGTGAAGACGTCGCCGACGGCCTGGATGCGGTCGGTCTTCTCGTCCGACCGGACGAAGCCGGAGCCGTCGAGCTCCGCGTGCCGCTCGGGATTGGTCAATACCTCGAAGATGTCCTTGGCGGACGCGTCGATGGTGCGCTGGACAGTGATCTTGTTTTCCTGTGCCATCCCCTGACGACACCACGCCCAGCACCTGTTGTCCACCCCCGACGCGTGACAGGCTGGTGCCATGTCCGAGCACCTGATGGTCTTCCCCGACCGGGACGACGCCGACCGCATCGCCGAGGACCTGCGCGACGAGGGCTTCACCGAGGTCCGGGTCGTGCGCGAGGCCCTCGCCGGCGAGGACGACAGCGAGGACCACGAGTGGGCGGTGCACGTGCGCGAGGACATGGTCGCCGACGAGTCGACCGCGGTGGCCCAGGGCCTGCGGGAGCGCTTCGCCGCACTCGCCGAGGAGCACGACGGCTGGTACGACCCGGACCCGGCGACGCGCGCCTGACGCCCCTTCGGCATTGCTGGAACGGGTCACCTTTGTGTCACGATGTCGTGAATACGCGCGCCCAGGGATGCCGAGCACCAGCCATGCAGCCCGGCGGTCCCCATCACGCGGAGGTTGGCACCCGTGTCCGACAGCACCACCCCTGAGAGCCGGCGTGCTCTCGGAGAGCGCGGCATCATCGCGCGGCGCAAGGCACGCCAGAGCCGGCGGTACTACACGCTGACCGCGGCGAGCACGGTCATCCCCGGGCTCGGTCTCATCCGCACCCGCCGGAGGACGGGCATCACCATCGTGACCGCCTTCGTCGCGACGGTCCTCCTCGTGCTCGGCTGGGCCCTGGCCAAGGGCGTGACCTCGTCGATCATCGGGGTCGGCGTGAGCCGGCGGGCGCTCATGGTGCTCATCCCGATCATCGTCATCGGGGCGATCGTGTGGATCTGGGGCATCATCACCACTGCCCGCGACAACCTGCCCGAGGGCACCTCCGGGCGGCCGCGGGTCGCCATGGTCGTCTTCGCGGCGCTCGCGGCGCTCCTCGTCTTCGCCCCCGCGGCGCAGTCGGTGCGCTACGCAGTCATCCAGCGCTCGCTCATCGGCTCGGTCTTCGAGGACCTGCGGCCCGATGGTGCCGCGGCTCCCGGCGAGGGCGACGACCCGTGGGCCGGCACCGACCGGGTCAACATCATGCTCGTCGGCTCGGACGCCGGAGCCGACCGCGACGGCATCCGCCCCGACTCGCTCATGGTCGCGAGCGTCGACACGCAGACCGGTGAGACGGTGCTCTTCGGCATCCCGCGCAACCTGCAAAACATCCCCTTCTCCGACAGCAACCCCCTCAAGCAGAAGTACCCTGACGGCTTCAACTGCGGCGACCAGTGCCTCATGGAGTACGTCTGGACGCTCGGGCGCGACAACGCCGACCTCTTCCCGGCGGACGTCAACCCGGGGCTCGTCGCGACCAAGGACGCCGCCTCCGAGATCCTCGGGCTGCACATCGACTACACGACCGTCATCAACCTCGAGGGCTTCACCCAGCTCGTCGACGCGATGGGCGGCGTGACCGTCGACGTCAAGGAGCGCGTGTGCATCGGCTGCAAGATCGAAGGGGGTGTCGTCGTCGGCACCACCGGCTACATCGAGCCGGGGGTGCAGGAGCTCGACGGCTACCACGCCCTCTGGTACTCGCGCTCGCGTGCCGACTCCGCCGACGGTGACTTCTCGCGGATGCGGCGTCAGCGCTGCATGGTCGGAGCGCTGCTCAACCAGGTCAACCCGACGTCGATGCTCGTGCGCTACCCCGCGCTGGCCAAGACCCTGCAGGACAACGTGACGGTCGACATCCCGCAGCAGGACCTCAAGGCCTGGGCCGAGCTCGTCCTGCGCATCCAGGACGGCGGCACCATCAAGTCGCTGCCCCTGACCAACAAGAACATCGACGTCAACCGCCCGGACTACGACAAGATCCACACGATGGTCGACGAGGCCATCAACCCGCCGGAGCCGGAGCCGAAGAAGTCGACGACGAAGAAGAAGACGACCTCGACGACGTCGTCGACGACCTCCGCCACGTCGTCGAGCACGACCAGCGGTGACGAGCTGAGCGACATCACGGCCAGCTGCTGAGCCTGGTCCCCCTTCGTCCGGAGGCGGGCGGCGCACTGCAGCACGCTCACCCCAGAGTTGAGCGGAATAGACTCAACTCTGAGGAGGTTGTTCCAGACAGAGATCATCCGCCAGCCGTAGAGGAGACCCATGGACTTCCAGCCCACCACCAAGGTGGCCGAGGCACTCGCCCTGGCCCAGCGTTCGGCCCAGACCCAGGGGCACCCCGAGGTCACGCCCGAGCACCTCGTCAGCGCCCTCGTGCAGCTCGACACACCGCAGTGCGACACCCTCCTGCAGGCCGCCGGGACCGGCGCCGGGCACGTCCTCGCGCAGGCCGATGCGGCCGTGCGCTCGTTGCCGACCACGAGCGGTGCGGCGGCCTCCCCGACGCTCGGGCGCAGCCTGCTCGCTGTGCTCCAGCAGGCCGACACCCTCATGCGGGCGAAGGGGGACACGCACCTCGCCCTCGACCTGCTCCTGCTCGCGCTCGCCGAGACGGGCCACCTCGCGGCCGTCGAGTCCCGCGGCGCCCGCGACATGGAGGCGAAGATCGACGAGCTGCGCGCCGGGCGCAAGGTGACGTCCGAGACGCCCGCCGAGGGCGGCGAGTCGCTCGAGCAGTACGGCACCGACCTGACCCAGGCCGCCCGCGACGGCAAGCTCGACCCGGTCATCGGGCGGGACGCCGAGATCCGCCGCGTCGTCCAGGTGCTCTCCCGCCGGACGAAGAACAACCCGGTCCTCATCGGTGAGCCCGGCGTCGGCAAGACCGCCGTCGTCGAGGGCCTGGCCCAGCGGATCGTCGACGGTGACGTGCCCGAGTCGTTGCGCGACAAGCGGTTGGTCAGCCTCGACCTCGGCGCGATGGTCGCCGGCGCCAAGTACCGCGGCGAGTTCGAGGAGCGGCTCAAGGCCGTGCTCGAGGAGATCAAGGCCAGCGACGGGCAGATCATCACCTTCATCGACGAGCTGCACACCGTCGTCGGCGCCGGCGCGTCCGGTGAGGGCGCCATGGACGCGGGCAACATGCTCAAGCCGATGCTCGCCCGCGGCGAGCTGCGGCTCGTCGGCGCGACGACGCTCGACGAGTTCCGCGAGCACATCGAAAAGGACCCGGCCCTGGAGCGGCGCTTCCAGCAGGTCTTCGTCGGTGAGCCGAGCGTCGAAGACACCATCGCGATCCTGCGCGGCCTCAAGGAGCGCTACGAGGCCCACCACAAGGTCAGGATCGAGGACACCGCGCTCGTCGCGGCGGCCACGCTGTCGGACCGCTACATCACCGGCCGGCAGCTGCCCGACAAGGCGATCGACCTCGTCGACGAGGCCGCGTCGAGGCTGCGGATGGAGATCGACTCCAGCCCCGTCGAGATCGACGAGCTGCGCCGTGCCGTCGACCGGCTGAAGATGGAGGAGCTGCACCTGGCCAAGGAGTCGGACGCCGCCTCCGTCGACCGGCTCGAGCGGCTGCGCGCCGACCTCGCCGACAAGTCCGAGGAGCTCGCCGCGCTCACCGCGCGCTGGGAGGCGGAGAAGTCCGGTCTCAACCGCGTCGGTGACCTCAAGGCGCGGGTCGACGAGCTGCGCACGGAGGCCGACCGTTTGCTGCGCGACAACGACCTCGAGGGCGCCTCGCGGTTGCTCCACGGCGACATCCCCGCCGCCGAGCAGGAGCTGGCGGCCGCCCAGGCGCAGGAGTCGGAGGTCGAGGCGAGCGACAGCTCGCCGATGGTCAAGGAGCGCGTCGGCAGCGACGACATCGCCGAGGTCATCTCGGCGTGGACCGGCATCCCCGCCGGTCGTCTGCTCCAGGGCGAGACCGAAAAGCTGCTGAGCATGGAGTCGATCATCGGCTCGCGGCTCATCGGCCAGGCCGATGCCGTGCGTGCGGTCTCCGACGCGGTGCGGCGCTCGCGGGCCGGCATCGCCGACCCCAACCGGCCGACCGGGTCCTTCCTCTTCCTCGGCCCGACCGGTGTCGGCAAGACCGAGCTGGCCAAGTCGCTGGCCGACTTCCTCTTCGACGACGAGCGCGCGATGGTGCGCATCGACATGTCGGAGTACGCCGAGAGGCACGCGGTCGCGCGCCTCATCGGTGCGCCCCCCGGCTACGTCGGCTACGAGGAGGGTGGCCAGCTCACCGAGGCCGTGCGCCGGCGTCCCTACTCCGTCGTCCTGCTCGACGAGGTGGAGAAGGCCCACCCCGAGACCTTCGACATCCTCCTGCAGGTCCTCGACGACGGGCGCCTGACCGACGGGCAGGGCCGCACGGTCGACTTCCGCAATGTCATCCTCGTCATGACCTCCAACCTCGGCAGCCAGTTCCTCACCGACCCCCTGCTCGAGGGTGAGGCGCGCCGTGAGTCCGTCATGGGCGTCGTGCGGCAAGCCTTCAAGCCGGAGTTCCTCAACCGGCTCGACGAGATCGTCATCTTCGACGCGCTGAGCCGCGACGAGCTCGGCCACATCGTCGAGCTGCAGGTGCGCGAGCTCGCGAGTCGGCTCGCCGACCGTCGGATCCACCTCGAGGTCACTCCGGCGGCTCGCGAATGGCTCGCCGAGACCGGCTACGACCCGGCCTACGGCGCCCGCCCGCTGCGCCGCCTCGTGCAGCGCGAGATCGGTGACCGGCTGGCCACCGCCCTGCTCTCCGGCGACGTGCGTGACGGCTCGACCGTCGTCGTCGACCGCGACGAGGAGGGTGGCGGGCTCTCCCTTCGCTGAGGGGCGCTGGATGGTTGTGTGTTGAAGCGGTAGTCCCCGGTGCCGGCAGGTCCCCGTGAGGGGCTGCCGGCACCGGGACTACCTTTTCGTCCCGGGGCTGGCAGGCTGGGGGCGTGCGAGCTCGCGAACACGTCCTCGTGGTCGGCGGCGGCATCGCTGGCCTGGCCCTGACCGTCGCCCTCGACCCTCGTCGGGTCCACGTGACCCTCGTCGAGGAGCGACCCGAGCGGGCCGGTGCCGGCACGGTCCTGGCCATGTGGCGCGGCGGGCGCGAAGCCCTGGACGCGATCGGCGTGGGCGACCGGGTGCGGGCCGCGTCCTTCTCGGTGACGGGTGGAGCGCTGCGCCGCTGCGACGGTCGGGCCCTGCACGACCTGCGCCCCACGGACACGGCCCGGCTGTGGTTCGTCCCGCGACCCGAGCTCGTCGCCGCCCTCGAGGCGGCGATCCCCCCGTCGGTCACCCGGGTGACCCGGCAGGTGACCGACCCCCGCGCACTGGCTGCGGAGGTCGGTGCCGACCTCGTCGTCGGGGCGGACGGGGTGCGCTCGGCCGTGCGCCAGCGCACCTGGGCGGGGTCGGCCCCGGTCGTCACCGACTGGGTCGCGCTGCGCGGCCACCTGCCCGGTCCGCCGGTGACGACGGCGACGGAGTGGTGGGGCCGCGGCGGGCTCTTCGGCATGACGCCGGGGCCGCAGGGGGCGGCCTGGTTTGCGGCCGTTCGCGGTGACCGCCGGAGCACCGACGTCGACCGTGACGAGGTCGTGGCGCTGGCGCGCGGTCGGCTCGCCGACTGGGACCCGCGGGTGGGAGAGGTGCTGGCGGCCGTGGGGGACGCTGCCGACGCACAACGGGTGCTGCTCGCGCCCGCCCTGCGCACCTCCGTCGGCGACGGGGTCGTGCTCATCGGCGACGCCGCCCACGCGATGGGCCCGAACCTCGGGCGGGGTGCCAACGAAGCCCTCGCCGACGCCGCCGCCCTCGCCGACCTCGTCCACCGCCACGGGACGAAGGGAGCGCCCCGCGCCTTCGCCCGACGCCGCCACCTGCGGGGGCAGGTGCTGCGGGCGGCGTCCCTCCCCGCCCTTCGGCTGGCGACGAGCCGGCTCTGGTCGCCCGTATTTCCCTAGGGAAATGCGCACGTAGGCCCGAATTTCCCTAGGGAAATGCGCACGGGGGCCCGAATTTCCCTAGGGAAATGCGCACGGGGGGCCCGAATTTCCCTAGGGAAATGCGGGGGAGGGGTGTCAGCCCCGGGTGACGAGGACGGGCACGGGGGAGTCGAGAAGGACCCGCTGCACGGTCGAGCCCATGATGAGCTTGCCGACGGGGGAGCGGCGGCGCGACCCGATGACGAGGAGCTCGGCCGAGGCCTCCGCCGCGAGCCCCAGGATCGCCTCGGCGACGTCGCCCCGGGTGGCCGCGGTCGCGATGCGGGTGGGCACGTCACCGGCGCCCTCGATCGTGGGGACGTGCTCGGCGATCGACGCGCGCACCGCGTCCTCGGCCTCGCTGGTTGCGCTCTCCGCACGGTCGACGACGTGCAGGACGACGAGCTCGGCTCCGCGGAGCACCGACTCGCGCAGGGCGAGGTCGAGTGCGGCCCGGCCGGCGGGGGTGCGGCTGTGCGCGACGGCGATGATCATGGGCGTCAACCTACTGGAGCGGCACCCCGTGTGTGACGTGGGTCATGCAATGGTGACATCATGGGGGACCCCTGTCCCCGCCTCTCCGGCTCTTCAACGACGAAGGTGGTCTCACCCGTGGTAGCCCGCGCCCACGTCATGCGCATCATCGGGATCCTCGCCGTCATCGTCCTCGCGGTCTTCGCCGTGCGGGACGCGCGTGGCTCCGCACAAGGGGCCGGCGCCCGCAGCCAGCTCACCCTCATCGCCCCGGCGGCCGTCGGTGGTGGCTGGGACCTCGTCGCCCGCGAGTCGCAGCAGGCGCTGCGCAGCGACGGCATCGTCAACTCCGTCAACGTCGTCAACGTCCCCGGTGCCGGCGGCACCATCGGCCTGAGCCAGCTCATCGGCATGGAGGGTGACGGCTCGACCATGATGGTCACCGGCACCGTCATGCTCGGGGGCATCACCCAGGCCGGTGGCCAGCGCGACCTCGAGGACACGACGGTCATCGCCCGCCTCGCGGAGGACTTCGAGGTCATCGCGGTGCCTGCGGACTCCGAGTTCAAGACCCTCGACGACCTGCTCGAGGCGTGGAAGAAGGACCCCGGCGCCATGCCCATCGGCGGCGGCTCGGCCGGTGGCATCGACCACCTCGTCGCCGCGCAGCTGGCCCGGGCGGCCGGGATCGACCCGGAGGAGCTGCACTACACGCCGCACTCCGGCGGGGGCGAGCTGACCCAGTCGCTCACCTCGACTGCCCAGGGCACCGTCGGCGTCGGCATCAGTGGCTACAACGACTTCCGTGACCTCATCGAGGGCGGGCGCCTGCGGGCACTGGCCGTCGTCGCCCCCGAGCGACTCGAAGGGGTCGACACCCCGACGATGGAGGAGCTCGGCTACGAGGAGGTCGACCTCGTCAACTGGCGCGGCTTCGTCGCTCCTCCCGGCATCAGCGACGCGCAGCGTCGTGAGCTCGAGGACATCGTCGACGAGATGGTCGCAACCGACAGCTGGGGCGAGGCCGTGGAGACCAACCGGTGGGTCGTCAACCCCGCCGAGGGCGAGGAGTTCGAGGACTTCGTCGCGAGCGAGCAAAAGCGCATCAACGAGCTGATGAAGGAGCTGGGGCTGGTATGAGTGCCGCGCCCGACACCACCACTGCCACCGTCCGCCCCAAGGTCGACCTCGGGGCCCTGATCATCCCGGCCGTCGTCGCCGCCGTCGGGGTCTTCCTCGTCGCCGGCATCCTCGGCATGCGCGTCGCCGGTGACGGCGGGATCTTCGGGCCCAAGGCCTTCCCGTGGATCGTCGCGGTCCTCTGCTTCGTCGTCGCGACGCTCATGACCGTCGAGGTGCTGCGCCCGCGCCCGGTCACCGTCACCGCCGACCCGGGCGACGAGGCCGACGCGATCCTCGACCTGGCGCCGCCGGAGCCCGAGGCCAGCAACTGGCGCTCGCTGCTCATCGTCGCCGCGGGGGTGCTCCTCTTCGTCGCCCTGCTCCAGCCGCTCGGCTGGCTCATCGCCGGCTCGCTGCTCTTCGCCGTCGTCGGCTTCGGCCTCGGCGCCCGCAGCCCGCTAGGGCTGGTGCTCGGCGGGGTCGGGATGACCTCCGCGATCCAGATCGTCTTCAGCGGCTTCCTCGGCATCCACGTGCCGGCCGGGATCCTCGGGTGATGTGACGTGGACCAGATCACCAACCTCCTCAACGGTTTCGGCGACATCCTCACGCCCGAAAACCTCGTCTTCGTCTTCGTCGGGGCCCTCATGGGCACCGCCGTCGGGGTCCTGCCCGGCCTCGGCTCGGCCATGGCGGTCGCCCTCCTCCTGCCGCTCACGGCCAGCCTCGACCCCCTCGCCGCGCTGGCGATGCTCTCGGCGATCTACTTCGGTGGCCTCTTCGGTGACTCCATCGCCGGCATCCTCATGAACACCCCGGGCAACAGCACCGCGATCGCGTCATCGCTCGAAGGGCATCGGATGGCCCTGTCGGGCCGTGCCCCGCAGGCCCTGGCCACCGCGGCCCTCGGCGCCTTCATCGGTGGCATCATCTCGACGCTCATCGTCGTCTTCTTCGCGCCGGCACTGGCGGACGCCGCCGTGAAGTTCGGCCCCGCCGAGTACTTCGCCCTCGCCGTCTTCGCCTTCGTCGCCATCGCGACCGTCGTCTCCGACTCGGCGATCCGCGGCCTTGCCGCGCTGGCGATCGGCCTGGCCATCGCCATGGTGGGCATCGACCAGCCGACGGGGACGGAGCGCTTCACCTTCGGCCTGCGGACCCTCTTCGACGGCATCGACATCGTCGTGCTCACCGTCGCCCTCCTCGCGCTCGGCGAGGTCTTCCACCAGGCCTCCCGCATCGGCCGGTCCGACGAGGCCAAGCTGCTCCCGACGAAGGGGAGGCCCTTCCTCTCCCGCGCGGAGTTCCGCCAGGCGCTGCCGGCCTGGCTGCGCGGCACCGGCTTCGGCGTCCCCTTCGGCGTCATCCCCGTCGGTGGCGCCGAGGTGCCGACCTTCCTCTCCTACGGCACCGAGCGGGCCCTCGACCGTCGCCGGGCGGAGCCGACCTTCGGCAACGGCTCGATCCAGGGTGTCGCCGGCCCCGAGGCCGCGGGCAATGCGACGGCCGGCACCGCCATGGGCGCGCTGCTCGCGCTCGGCCTGCCGACATCGGCGACGGCAGCGGTCATGCTCATCGCCTTCCGGCAGTACGGCATGCAGCCGGGGCCGCTGCTCTTCGAGCGCAATGCCGACATCGTGTGGGCGCTGCTCGCGAGCCTCTTCATCGGCATGGTCGCCCTGCTCATCCTCAACCTGCCGCTCGCGCCGATGTGGGCCCAGCTGCTCAAGCTGCCCAAGGCCTACCTCTACGCCGGCATCAGCCTGCTCGCCTCCTTCGGCGTCTACGCGACGGCGGCGAGCACGACCGACCTGCTGCTGATGTTCGGCCTCGGTCTGCTCGGCTTCGCGATGCGGCGCTACGACGTGCCGATCGCGCCGGTGCTCATCGGTGTCATCCTCGGCCCGCTCGCCGAGTACAACCTGCGCGACGCCATGGGCAACTCGGGCAACGACCCCTTCGTGCTCGTCAGCTCGCCGATCACGATCGTCCTCTACGTCCTGCTCGCCGCCGGCGTCGTCTGGGGTCTGCTGCGGCGCCGCCGCGCCGCCAGCTCGGACTTCTGAGGTCCGACCGGCCCCACCGCGGCCCAGCTCACGATCGTGTGGGCTGGGTCGCGGTGGTGTCGCCACCGGTACCCAGCGGGTTAGGTTGGCCGACATGCGACGTCGATCCGTGCTTGCCGCCGTGCCCCTCGCCCTGACGCTCGTCGCGGGGTGCTCGGCCTTCGAGGATGCGGCCCCGCCGGCCGAGGCCCTCGAGACCGCCCGCACGACCTTCGTCGACGCCGGCTCGGTCGGCTTCGACCTCAAGCAGTCGGCGATCCCCAAGGGGCGCAACGGCGTCTCCGCGGCCACCGGCTCCGGCATCGTCGACAAGACCACCCCGAAGTTCCAGGGTCAGGTCACCGGCGTCATCGACGGCAACTCCGCGGGCGTCGAGATCATCGCCGTCGACGACAAGACGTGGATGTCCTTCTTCACCAAGGACTTCAACCCCGTCGACATGGCCGACCTCGGTGCGCCCAACCCGGCCGAGTTCTTCCGCACCGGCAGCGGCGTCGACCAGATCCTCGCTCACACCTCCGACGCCACGGCCGGGGAGCGCACCCGATCCGGCGACACGGTGCTGCAGGAGTACACGGGGACGATCCCCAAGGAGGACATCACGCGCCTGTTCAACCTCGGCGAGGGGCGGGAGACCTTCGACGTCACCTACGGCATCGAGCCCGACAGCGGGGAGCTGCGCTCGGTGAAGATCACCGGGGACTTCTACAAGGAGACCGAGACGACCTTCACGCTCACCCTCAAGGACTACGGCATGAGCGTGCAGATCGACGAGCCGTCCTCCTGACGTGGCCGGCCTGACCGGGGCCAACCCCCGGACCCTGCTCACGCTCGCCTCGACCGCCGTCGCCCTCGCGGCCGCCGACACCTACGTCGTCGTCCTCGCGCTCACCGACATGATGAGCGGCGTCGGGCTGGGGCTGGACAACCTGCAGCGCGCCGCGCCGATCATCTCCGGCTTCCTCCTCGGCTACATCGCCGTGCTCCCGCTCATCGGCCGGCTCGCCGACCTCGTCCCGCGGTCGCGGATCCTCCTCGGGTGCCTCGTCGTCTTCGTCATCGGCTCCGGCATCACCGCGCTCGCCGTCGACCTCGACGTGCTCGTCGCGGGGCGCGTCGTCCAGGGCGTCGGCGGGGGCGGTCTCGTCCCGGCCACGCTCGCCCTCGTCGCCGACCTGTGGCCGCCCGGCCGCCGCGGCATGCCCCTCGGCGTCGTCGGCGCGGTCCAGGAGCTCGGGTCGGTGCTCGGGCCGCTGCTCGGTGCCGCGGTGCTCGTCGTCGCCGACTGGCGGGCGATCTTCTGGCTCAACGTCGTGCTCGGCGTGCTCCTGTGGGTGGCCATCGCGGTTGCGACGCGTCCCTTCGAGACGGCCGCGGACGGCCTCCTCAGGGATCGGGGGGAGACGGCCGCGGACGGCCTCCTCAGGGGTCGGGGGGAGACGGCCGCGGACGGCCTCCTCAGGGATCGGGGGGAGACGGCCGCGGACGGCCTCCTCAGGGATCGGGGGGACAGCGGGGAGGACCGCCCCCTTCGTCCTCGGCTGGTGACCACGGTGCTCGGCGTCGTCACCGTCGGCCTGCTGTGGCTGACCCTCGCGGCGCCCGCCGCGCTCGCCACCGACGTCTACCTCGGCCTGCCCTTCGTCCCCGTCGTCGGGACGAGCCGGCTGCTCACACCCATCGGCCTGGTGACACTGGGGCTCGCCCTCACCCTCGTCGCGCTGACGGCCCGCCGGTGGTGGCCGCCGCTGCGGGAGAGTGACCTACCCGGGGCGCTGCTCCTCGGCACGACACTCGGGTGCGTCGTCCTGACCTTCAGCTCTGCCGACCCCGAGACCGAGGTCGTCGGGCCGCTCGGCTACGCCCTCCTGCCCGTGGCAGTCGTCACCGCCCTCGCCTACGTGTGGCGGCACCGGACCGCGGTCTCCCCGCTGGTGCCGCGCGGCACGGTGCGTGGTCGCACGGGCTGGGCGCTGCTCGTGTCGCTGCTCGTCGGGGTCGCGCTCGTCGCCGTGGTCGTCGACGTGCCCCTGTTTTCACGACTCACCACCTCCGGGTCGCAGACCGATGCGGCGATGGAGCTGGTGAAGTTCCTCGTCGCCGTGCCCGTCGGCGCCCTGCTCGGCGGGTGGGTCCTGCGCTGGGTCGGTGACGGCCTCTCCGCCGGGGTGGGGCTGCTCCTCGCCGCGTCCGGCCTGCTCGTGATGTCCGGCTGGGACCGGGGGTCGCTCGCCGAGGTGAGCTCGACGATCACGCTCGCGCTCGTCGGCCTCGGCCTCGGCATGGCCCTGGCGCCGGTCAACGACGCGGCCCTCGCCGATGCGCCCCAGCACGCCCACGGCACGGCGAGCAGCCTCGTCGTCGTCGCCCGGATGGTCGGGATGGTCGTCGGTCTCGCGCTGCTTACCGGCATCGGGCTGCACCGGTACTACGAGGCGGTCGACGCCCTGCCCCGGGAGCAGCAGACGAGCGGGCAGGCGCTGCTCGACGCGGCGCTGCTGCAGGTGCACACCGTCTTCGTCGGGGCGGCTGGGGCCGCCTTCGTCGGTGCTCTGCTCGCCCTCGCCTGCCTCGGGATCAGGCGTCGTGAGGGGTCAGGCTCGCTGGCTCGCGGGCTCGGCGTCGAGGAGTAGCTCGATCTTGTCCGCGACGAGGCCGGGTGCCTCGTAGGTGATCATGTGACCGACGCCGGTGACG
The DNA here is from genome assembly GCF_052114035.1 of Janibacter sp. RAF52. Lineage (NCBI taxonomy): Bacteria > Bacillati > Actinomycetota > Actinomycetes > Micrococcales > Intrasporangiaceae > Janibacter > Janibacter sp. RAF52. The sequence continues at coordinate 37,416 of NZ_JBFRDY010000015.1, forward strand.
GACCAGAAGTCCGCGCCCGGGATGCCGGCAGCCAGGCGCCGACCGGCCGAGACGGGGGTGAGCCGGTCGCGGGAGCCGGTGAGGACAGCCGTGCGGACCCCGGCGAAGGGCGCGAGGTGCTCGCGGAAGTCGAGCCCACCGATCGCCCGGTGCCAGTCGGCGACGACATTGGCCCGCGTGCTGCTCGTCAGCCGACCCGTGGCGCGCACCGCCACCGGGTCGGGGTCGTCGCCGAAGAGGTTGGCCGCCGTGAGGCGTGGCGTCGTCGGCAGGCCCCGGGCGGGTGCCGGCAGGCGCCCGAGGAGCGCCATGGCCAGGCCCTCGCCGGGGACGGGTCGGCGCCGGCACAGGTGGGCGGCGGTGCCGACGAGCGCGGCGCCGCGGACGCGCCGGCGGAAGAGCTCGGGGTCGATCTGCGCCAGGGCCATGACCGTCATGCCACCCATCGAGTGCCCGCCGAGGACGACGTCACCGTCCGGGGCCGACTCGACGAGGACCTCGCGCAGGGCCGCGCCGAGGTCGAGCAGCGAGACCGAGCGCGAGCGGCCCGGTGTCGAGCGGCCGTGACCGGGCTGGTCGTAGGTGATGACCCGCAGGTGAGGGCGGCGTCGCTGGAGCTTGGCGACCACCGGGTCCCAGGTCTCGGCGGCGAGGCACCAGCCGTGGGCGAGGACGAGGGTCGGGCCCTGAGCGGACCCAGACCGCGGCGCGTGCTCGCGGACCGCGAGGCGGGCGCCGTCCGGGGCGACCACGGTGCTCACGGGGGCGGTCGTGCTCACCGGGGGGCGCCCCCTTCGACCGTCTTGTCCACGGCCGCGCCGTCGTCGCCGTCGAGACCGACGATGACCGGGGCGTGGTCGCTCGCGCCCTTGCCCTTGCGCTCCTCGCGGTCGATGGCCGCGCCGCTCACCCGCTCCGCGAAGGAGGCCGACCCGAGGACGAAGTCGATGCGCATGCCGCGCCGCTTGGGGAAGGCGAGCTGCTGGTAGTCCCAGTAGGTGTACGTGCCCGGTCCGGGGGCGTAAGGGCGCACGACGTCGACGAAGCCGGACTCGAGGAAGGCGTTGAAGGCCGCCCGCTCCGGCGGGGAGACGTGCGTCTTGTCGGCGAAGTACTCCATCGACCACACGTCCTCGTCCTGGGGCGCGACGTTCCAGTCGCCGCAGAGGGCGACGGGGGTGCCGTCGGCGGCCCACTCGACGGCGCGGTCACGCAGCCGGGCCAGCCACTGCAGCTTGTAGGCCATGTGCGGGTCGTCCAGGGTGCGGCCGTTGGGCACGTAGAGCGACCACACGCGCACGCCACCGCACGTCGCGCCGATCGAGCGCGCCTCGGGCGCCACGGGATCGCCGAAGCCGGGGTCGCCGTCGAAGCCGACCGCCACGTCCTCGAGCCCGACCCGGGAGAGGATCGCCACGCCGTTCCACTGGTTGAGGCCGTGGTGGGCCACCTCGTAGCCGAGGTCGCGGAAGCGGCGATACGGGAACTGCTCCTCCTTGGCCTTGGTCTCCTGGATGGCGAGCACGTCGACGTCGCTGCGCTGCAGCCAGGCCTCGACGCGGTCGACGCGGGAGCGGATGGAGTTGACGTTCCAGGTCGCGATGCGCACGGGCGACACCCTAGCCACCGCAGGTGACAGGGCGGCAGTGGTGGTTGGTGTGGGCTGCGGTTCTTCGTTCCCGACCAGACCTGGGGCTGGCCACGGCGAAGGGGGGTCGTTAGCGTGCGCAGCATGCGTCCCTTCATCGAGATCCCGGCCGCCGACGGGACCGCCGAGGCGATCGTGGCCCGACCCGACGACGATCAGCCGCACCCCGGCGTCCTGCTGTGGATGGACGCGATCGGCCTGCGCCCGCGCATCGAGGAGATGGCCGACCGCATCGCCTCGTGGGGCTACGTCGTGCTGGCGCCCAACACCTTCTACCGGCTCGGCAGCGCCGCCGAGATGTCGCCTCCGGCGGGCATGGACCTCACCGACCCGGAGCAGCGGGCGGCCTACGGGCAGCAGAGCTTCCCGCGGGTGGCGGAGCTGACCAAGGAGCGGACCGAGGCCGACGTCGCTCCCTTCGTCGCCGCGCTGCGTGGGCTGCCCGGTGTCGCCGACGGCCCCATCGGGACCACGGGTTACTGCATGGGCGCCAAGCACGCGACCCGCGCCGCGTGCGTCGACCCGAGCATCGCGGCGTGCGGCGGGTTCCACGGCGCGCAGGTCGCCTCGGACCAGCCCGACAGCCCGCACCTCTCCCTCGGCAGCGCCCGCGCGGCCTTCGTCTACGGGCACGCCGACAAGGACCAGTCCATGCCGCCCGAGAGCGTCGAGCTGCTCGACCGCACGCTGACCGAGCACGGGCTGACCGCGACGACCGCCGTCTACCCGGACGCCCCGCACGGCTACACGATGACCGACACCTCGAGCCACCAGCAGGCGGGCGAGGACCGCCACTGGCGCGAGCTGCGCGAGCTCTTCGACCGGGTGCTGGGCGCATGAGCAGGGCACTGGTCACCGGCGCGACCGCCGGCATCGGGCGGCAGTTCGCCGAGCAGCTCGCGGCGAAGGGGGTCGACCTCGTCCTCGTCGCCCGCGACGCCGTCCGTCTGGAGGCCGTGGCGGCCGAGCTCGCCGCCCGCCACCGGGTGGACGTGGAGGTCCTGCCCGCCGACCTGTCCGACCGGGCGCAGCTCGAGCGGGTCGCCGAGTGGCTGCGCGACACGGCCCGGCCGGTCGACCTGCTCGTCAACAACGCCGGCTACTCGCTGGGCTCGCGCTTCGTCGACAGCCCCGTCGAGGCCGAGGAGCAGCTGCTCGACGTGCTGGTGCGCGCGGTGCTCGTCCTCAGCCACGCCGCCGCCACGACGATGGTCGGGCGGGGGAGAGGGCAGGTCATCAACGTCTCGTCCGTCGCCGGCCTCACGGCGAGCGGCACCTATGCCGCCGCGAAGTCCTACGTCACGACCTTCACCGAGTCGCTCTCCGGGCAGCTCGCCGGCACCGGGGTGCAGGTCATGGCGCTGCTGCCCGGCTACGTGCGCACCGAGTTCCACGAGCGCGCCGGGATCGACAAGGGGTCGCGGTCCGGGCCCTTCTGGCTCGACGCGAGCGACCTCGTGCGCCAGGCGCTCGCGGACGCCGAGCGCGGGCGGGTCGTGTCGATCCCCAGCGCGCAGTACAAGGCTGTCGTCGCCCTGGCGCGGCACATCCCGCGGGCGCTCGTGCGCAACCCGCGCGTCACGGCGCTGCACCGCAAGCCGGACTGACCTCCCCTTCGCCCTGCGCCCGGGTGACCGTATTTCCCTAGGGAAATACGAAGGGGGGGCTCAGAGCAGGCCGAGGACGGCGGCGGGGCCGGTCGGGAGGTCGAACGCCTCGCGCAGGCGGGCGTGGACCGCCCGCAGCTCGTGGGCCCAGGCGATGAGCCGGGTGTGCTCGCCCTCCGTCACGTGCGGGCGAAGGGCGTGATGCGCGCATGACGCGTCCTCCTTCAGGTGCGGCGCCTCCATGCCTGACACGGTCTGCCACCGGCACACGACGCAGGCCACCGACCTGGTCCATAGACTGCGGGCGTGACTGACATCGCCGCCGACCGCGCCCGCCTGCTCGAGATCGTCAAGGACAAGGCCATCGTCCACGGACGCGTGACCCTCTCCTCCGGGGCCGAGGCCGACTACTACGTCGACCTGCGCCGCATCACCCTCGACGGCGAGGCCTCCCCGCTCGTGGGCCGCGTCATGCTCGACCTCGTCGCGGACCTCGACTTCGACGCCGTCGGCGGCCTGACCCTCGGCGCCGACCCGGTCGCCACGTCGATGCTCCACGCCACCGCGGCGAAGGGGGAGCGGCTGGACGCCTTCGTGGTGCGCAAGGCAGGCAAGGCCCACGGGCTGCAGCAGCGCATCGAGGGCCCGGCCATCGCGGGCCGACGGGTCCTCATCGTCGAGGACACCTCGACGACCGGCAACTCGCCGCTCGAGGCCGCCACTGCCGCTCGCGAGGCAGGCGCCGAGGTCGTCGCCGTCGCGACGATCGCCGACCGGGCGACCGGTGCCGCGGAGAAGTTCGCGGAGACCGGCCTGGAGTACCGCCACGTCTTCGGGCTGGAGGAGCTCGGCCTGGCCTGAGCCGCCCGCCGTCCGGGCAAGCGAGACCGGCCGTGTGGGGGAACGGCCTGCTGCAGGTTAGGCTCTCCTAAGCCCGTTGTACCCGGCCTCAGGAGAGCCATGAAGATCGCCGAGCTCAAGGACCGCGTCGTCCTCGGCGCCGCTCGCGCATACGCCCGCCGCACGATGGCCGACTACGCCGAGCGCCCGGAGGAGTCGCAGTTCGAGGTCACCGTCGCGCGCGTCGTCGACCTCAACCCCGTGATGCGCCGGATCACCCTGACGGCCCCCGAGCTCGCCGAGTACCGGCTCCTCGGTCCGGACGAGTACTTCGGCCTGCTCATGCCGGGCGCCGACGGCCGGCTGCACCTGCCCGACCCCGAGCGGACCAACGTGCGCGCGGCGATCAGCGAGATGGACGAGAGCGAGCAGCCGGGGCTGCGCTGGTACACGGTGCGCGAGCTGCGCCGCGATACCGCCGAGCTCGACGTCGACATCGTCACCCACGGCGACTCCGGGCCCGGGTCCGCGTGGGCCACGGCCGCGCAGGTCGGCGACCGGGCCGCCTTCCGCTCCGGGGGTGCGCTGTACTCGAGCTTCGACGAGGCACGTCAGCTCATCGTCGCGGACGAGACGGCCGCGCCGGCCCTGCTCGCGATCCTCGAGGAGCGCGACCGTCGAGGCCTGCCGGGTCTCGGTGAGGGCATCGACGCGCACGTCGAGGTGCCGTCCGCCGAGGTGCTCGACGGACTCGACGTCCCCGCCGCGGTGACGGTGCACGTCCGCGGCGCCGGCGACCCGGGCAGCGCCGTCGTCCCCGCGATCGTGGCCGACCCCGCCTCGACCTGCGACCTCGACTACGCCTGGGTGTGCGGCGAGTCCGGGCTGGCGACCTCCCTGCGCCGTCACCTCGTGCAGGAGGTCGGGATGGACAAGCGCTCGATCACCTTTTCCGGTTACTGGAAGCTCGGCGCCGCCCGCGGCTGAGCCAGGCGCGGACGCAGAGGAGGCCCGGCGCAGCATCAAGCCGAAGTCGAGAACGACCACGCGACCACGCGACGACGAGGGACTTCGGCAGCGCGCCGGGTCTCCTCGGCGGCCGCCACGTGTCGCAAGTCGGCAGGTAGCGTTCCACCCATGGAGCCCCACCTCGTCGCCCTGGATGTCGACGGCACGATCCTCACCCACGCCGGCGAGCTGCGCCCGGCCACGCGCGACGCGATCCGGGCGGTCGCGGACGCCGGGCACCACATCGTCATCTCGACGGGCCGGTCCGTCGTCGCCACGACCCCCGTGCTCGAGCTGCTCGGCCTCTCCCACGGCTGGGCCGTCTGCTCCAACGGCGCCGTGACCCTGGAGCTCGATCCCGCTGAGCCGCAGGGCTACCGGATCGCCGACACCGTGACCTTCGACCCCCGCGAGGCGCTCACCCTCGTCATGCGGCACGCACCGCACATCCTCGTCGCGGTGGAGCAGGTGGGGGTCGGCTTCAAGGTCGCCCGGCCCTACCCGGAGGGTGTCCTCCAGGGCGAGCAGGTGGTCGTCCCCTTCGAGCAGCTCGTCGACGGGCCGACGACACGCGTGACCTTCCACGACCCCGACGCGGCGAGCGAGGACTTCCTCGAGCTCGTCGAGCGCATCGGCCTGCACGGGGTGAGCTATGCCGTCGGGTACACCGCCTGGCTCGACCTCGCGCCCGAAGGCGTCTCCAAGGGCTCGGCCCTCGAGCTCGTCCGACGACGGCTGGGGGTCGAGCCGCACCGCACCTTCGCCGCCGGCGACCAGCGCAACGACCTCGAGATGCTGCGGTGGGCCGCCCGCGGCGTCGCCATGGGCGGCGCGCCGCCCGAGGTGGTGGCCGCCGCCGACGAGACCACGGGGTCCGTCGACGAGGACGGGTTGGCGCACGCCCTTCGTCCGCTCGGGTAGTCGCCACCACGTCCGGCGGCGGGCATCATGATCCGGTGACCTCTGCTCCTGATCTCGGCGACGCCCGCCGCGCCGCACGCACGGTGGGTGACCACCCGGCACTCGAGGCGTTGGCGCGCGCCGGCTTCGTCGCCTCCGGCCTGCTCCACATCGTCCTTGGCTACACCGCGGGTCGCGTCGGCTGGGGAGGAGGCGGGCAGGCGGATCAGTCCGGTGCGCTCGCCACGCTCGCGAGCAACCCTGCCGGCACCCTGCTCATGTGGGTCATCACCGTGACCCTCGCCGGCCTCGTCCTGTGGCAGCTCACCGAGGCCGTCACCCCCGGCGCGGGTGACGGCGCAGCCGATCGGGCCAAGGCGGTCGGCAAGGCCGTCGTCTACGCCGCGATCGCCTGGACCGCAGGGCAGTTCGCCATCGGGTCGGGCTCCTCCTCGTCGTCGGAGCAGTCGTCGCAGGACGTCACCGCGACGCTCATGCAGCAGCCCGCCGGGCAGTGGCTCGTCGGCGGGGTCGGCGTCGCCGTCATCGCCGTGGGCGGCTACCACGTGTACAAGGGTGTCGCCCGCACCTTCCTCGAGGACCTCGAGGAGCATCCCGGGCGCATCGCCACGGTCCTCGGCGCCGTCGGCTACCCGGCGAAGGGGGCCGTCCTCGCCCTCGTCGGGGCCTTCTTCGTCATCGCCGCGGTGCGGCACCAGTCCTCGCAGGCCGACGGCCTCGACGGGGCGCTCAAGTCCCTGCGCGACGAGCCCTTCGGTCCCGCGCTGCTGACCGTCGTCGCGGTGGGGCTCGTGGCCTTCGGCCTGTACTGCTTCGCCCGCGCACGTCACCAGCGCATCTGACCCAAAACCACTTGCCCGGCGAAGGGGGAGTCCCTAGCCTGATCGGGTCCGACCGGCCGGTGACAGCGCCCGGTCCCCCCGACCCGAAGGTGATGACCCGCCCGATGCGGCACCAGATCTCCCGCGACTGACCAGCGCGACCGACCGCGGCCCACGCACCGCGAGTCCCGTCGGCGCGCTCGCCGCCACGGCAGGAGATCACCCATGTCAGCACCCCCCCCGGGGGCGGACGCCCTCGTCACCCTCACCCACCTCACGCTCGACTGGCCCGACGGCACCCGTGCGCTCGACGGCGTCAGCGGGTCCTTCGGCCACGGCCGCACCGGCCTCGTCGGGCGCAACGGCTCGGGCAAGACCACGCTGCTGCGGCTCATGGCCGGCGAGCTCACGCCGACCGACGGGACCCTCCACGTCGCTGGCTCGGTCGCGACCCTGCCGCAGCAGCTCGCCCTCGACACCGGCCTCACGGTGGCGCAGGCCCTCGGCGTCGCACCGGTCCTCGCGGCCATCGCAGCGATCGAGGCCGGGTCGCTCGACCAGGCCGACTTCGATGCGGCAGAGGGGCGCTGGGGCATCGAGGCCGAGGCGCTCGGTGCCCTGGCGGCGCTCGGGCTGACCGCCGACGGCGGCTTCCTCGACCGCCGCCTCGGGACCCTCTCCGGCGGTGAGGTCGTCACCGTCGGCCTCACCGCGCTGCAGCTGCAGCGCGCCGATGTCGCCCTGCTCGACGAGCCGACCAACAACCTCGATCGCGCCTCCCGCGAGCGCCTGGTCGCCGCCGTCGACGCCTGGCCGGCGCACCGCTCGCTCGTCGTCGTCAGCCACGACACCGAGCTGCTCGAGAACGTCGACCGCATCGTCGAGGTCCACGGGCGCGAGCTGCGCAGCTTCGACGGGCCGTGGTCGGTCTACCGCGCGGCGATCGACGCCGAGCAGCAGGCCGCGGTCGATGCCGTGCAGGCGGCGGAGCAGGACCTGCGGCGCCAGCGCCGTGACCGCATCGACGCCGAGCTCAAGCTCGCCGGCCGGCAGCGGATCGCCGACCGCGACTACGCGAGCAAGCGGGCGCCCAGGATCGTCATGAAGACCTGGGGCATGCAGGCGGAGAAGTCGGCTGCCAAGCACCGCGACGTCCATGACGACCGGCTGCAGCGGGCCGAGTCCGCGCTCGCCGACGCCGAGGGGCGGGTCCGCGAGGACCGCTCGGTGCGCATCGAGCTGCCCGCGACGCGGGTGCCGGCGGGGCGGACGGTTTTGGAGCTGCAGGCGAAGGGGGAGGGCCTGCCCCTTCGAGGCGCCCACGCGAAACGTGGGACCCAGCGCCCGGGGGCGCTCGCACCGCAGGACGGCGCCTTCGTCGTGCGGGGGCCGGAGCGCATCGCGCTCACCGGGCCCAACGGTGCCGGCAAGACCACGTTGCTGCGTGAGGTCCTGGGCCTGCCGACCGTGGTGGAGCCGGCCGCACGGCTCGTGCGGCGCATCGACGAGGTGGGCCACCTGCCGCAGCGGATCCAGCTCGACGACGACCTGACGATCCTCGAGACGGTCCGGGCCACCGCACCGACGGTGCCGCAGCAGCAGGTGCGGGCGTCGTTGGCGCGCTTCCTCTTCCGCGGTGCCCTCGCCGAGCGGCAGGTCGCCGGACTGTCGGGCGGCGAGCGGTTTCGGGTGGCGCTGGCCACGGTGCTGCTCGCCGACCCGGCGCCGCAGCTCGTCGTCCTCGACGAGCCGACCAACAGCCTCGATGTCGAGAGCGTCGATCAGCTCGTCGACGCTCTCGCCGCCTACGCGGGGGCGCTGCTCGTCGTGAGTCACGACGAGACCTTCCTCGAGCGGATCGGGATCACCCGGCGCTGGGGGGTCGCCGCCGGCCGCCTCGCCGAGTGCGTATTTCCCTAGGTGTAACTGGGCATGACCTTGGTGACGCGGGTCTTGGCGCGGGTTGCGGGTGGCTGGTCCCCGATGGCGCTGTGGGGGCGATGGTAGTTGTAGTGGATCAGCCAGGTTTGCAGGTGTTGGCGGCGTTCTTGTTCTGAGG
>NZ_JBFRDY010000016.1:0-30154 GCF_052114035.1 Janibacter sp. RAF52
ACGCTTCCTCGAACTCTGCTGGCGGGACGTCGCCCAGGTAGCCGTGGAGGCGGTCGTGGTTGTGCCAGTGGACCCAGGACAGGGTGGCGAGCTCGACATCCTCGATGCTCTTCCAGGGCCGTCCCTGGCGTGCGGGGCCGCGGATTAGCTCGGCCTTGTAGTAGCCGTTCACGGTCTCGGCAAGGGCGTTATCGTACGAATCCCCGACGGTGCCGATCGAGGGCACCGCACCGATCTCAGCCAGTCGTTCTCCGTAGCGAATCGACGTGAATTGGCTGCCCGCGTCGCTGTGACACCGCAGCCCGTCGAGCTGGGTGCCGCGTGACCACCTGGCCATCTCGATGGCGTCGAGGACCATCGTGGTCCTCATGTGCGAGGCGACTCGCCACCCGACGATCGTGCGGGAGTAGGCGTCGATGATGAAGCAGACGTAGGCGACGCCGGCCCAGGTCGGCACGAAGGTCAGATCTGTGACCCACAACTGGTTCGGCGCGGTGGCGGTGAAGTCGCGGTCCACCAGGTCCGGGTGCCGCGGCATGCCCGGGTCTGGCGTGGTGGTGCGCACCCGCTTGGTGCGCCGCACGCCCTCGATACCCTCGGCGCGCATCAGCCGGGCGACCTGGTCGCGGCCGATGTCGTGACCAGAGCGTCGCGCGGCCTTCCAGATCTTCCGTGCCCCGTAGACCCGGTAGTTGGCTTCCCACAGCTGCCGCACCACCGGGCCCATCACCGCGTCACGTCGGGCACGGGCCGATGGCTGCCGGCTCTTGACCTGGTAGTAGCTGCTGGGGGCCACCTGCAGCACGCTGCAGATGAGCTCGACCCCCAGCCGCCGACCCGCGACGACGTCGTCGCGGTTGGCGTCGATGAACGCGGCTACTTCTTGTGCTGGCGGTCGAGCTCCGCCCCGAAGAAACTGGCGGATAGCCGTTGCGCATCCCGGCATGGTCCCAAAAACCGAGGGCGAAGGGGAATCACAGCACCTTTTCGCTCCGGGCGTAGCGCGCCTCGGTCGCGGACTTGTGCGGGCGCCACCAGTCCTCGTGGGCCCGGTACCAGTCGATCGTCGCGGCCAGCCCGGACCGGAAGTCGCGGTACCGAGGCTGCCACCCGAGCTCCTCGCGCAGCCGGGTCCAGTCGATGGCATAGCGCCGGTCGTGCCCGGGCCGGTCGGTGACGTGGTCGTAGTCGCCGGGCTCGCGCCCCATGAGGTCGAGCACGGTCTCGACGACGGTCATGTTGTCGACCTCGCCGTCGGCGCCGATGAGGTAGGTCTCGCCCATCCGCCCGCGGTCGATGATCGCCCACACCGCCGAGTTGTGGTCGTCGACGTGGATCCAGTCGCGCACGTTGAGCCCGTCCCCGTAGAGGCGTGGCCGGCGCCCGTCGAGGACCTCGGTGACCTGGCGCGGGATGAACTTCTCGACGTGCTGGCGGGGCCCGTAGTTGTTGGAGCAGTTGGAGATCGTCGCCTCGATGCCGAAGGACCTCACCCACGCCCGCACGAGGAGGTCACTGGCCCCCTTGGTCGATGAGTAGGGGCTCGACGGGTTGTAGGGCGTCGCCTCGCTGAAGCGCTCCGGCGAGTCCAGCGCGAGGTCGCCGTAGACCTCGTCGGTGGAGATGTGGTGGTAGCGCACGTCGTGGCGGCGGACGGCCTCGAGCAGCTCGTAGGTGCCGACGACGTTGGTCTGGACGAAGGGCCCCGGCGAGGCGAGCGAGTTGTCGTTGTGCGACTCCGCGGCGAAGTGCACGACGACGTCGGACTCCCCCACGAGCCGGTCGACGAGCGCGCCGTCCTGCACGAGCCCCTCGACGAAGCGCACGTCCGCGCCCTCCAGCGACGACCGCGACCCCGCGTAGGTCAGCGCGTCGAGCACGGTCACCTCCGCGTCCGGTCGCGTCGCCAGCGTCTGGTGGACGAAGTTGCTCCCGATGAACCCGGCTCCCCCGGTCACGAGCACGCGCATGTCAGTTCCTTCCGTTCGTCGAGGTGCGAGGGCCGCCAAGCCCGAGCCTCGAGACGCCGGTCCCGTGGCCTCGAGGCTCGTCGCCGGAGCTCCTCACACCTCGACCAACGTTCGTCGAGTCGTCTCTACCCACGTTCGTCGAGGTGCGAGGGCCCCCGGGCCCGAGCCTCGAGACGTACTCAGCCAAAGCCTCCACCTGCTCCATCGGCTCGTACCCCGTCGCCCGCAGCTTCGCCAGCGACAGCGTCGAGTGCTCGGGCCGCGGCGCCATAGCCCGCCCGGCGCCGTACTCGGCCGTCGTCACCGACGTCACGTCCTCGCGGGCGCGCCCGCGCAGCGCAAACACCTCGCGGGCGATCCCCGCCCACGTCATCGCGTCCCCCGACTGCGAGACGTTGTACGTGCCGAAGGGGGCACCGCCCGCCAGCAGGTGCACGGTCGCCGCGGCGATCTCGTCCGCGAACGCCAGTCGCCCCCACTGGTCGTCGACGACGGTCGGCGAGCCCCCTTCGTCCGCCAGACGCGCCATGGTGCGCACGAAGTTGACCCCCTCCCCCACGACCCACGACGTGCGCAGCACGTAGTGCCGGGGCGCCACGGACACCGCGAGGTCGCCGGCGGCCTTGGTGCGGCCGTACTCGCCGACGGGCGTGAGGGCTTCGTCCTCGTCGTGCTCGCGGGTGCGCCCGTCGAAGACGTAGTCCGAGCTGTAGTGCACGAGCGTGCGACCCTCGGCCGCGGCGCGCCGGGCCAGCTGGGCGGGCAGCTGCGCGTTGAGCCGCCAGGCGAGGGCACTCCCTTCGCCGGTCTCCGCGGCGTCAACCGCGGTCATCGCGGCGGCGTTGATGATCACGTCGTGGCCGGAGAGGTCGAGCGCCTCCACCGCGGCCGGGTCGGTGAGGTCGAGCTCGTCGCGGGTCGGCGCGACGGCGTCCGGCAGGAGGCGGCGCAGGGCCTGGCCGACCTGACCGCTGCCGCCGAGGAGGAGCACCGGCTTCGGGACGAAGGGGGTGACCTCCGCCAGCTGCGGGTTCGCCCGGTCCTTGTCGGAGATCTCGCTCTGCGACAACGGGATCGGCCAGTCGATGGCGGCGGTCGGGTCGTCGAGGGCGAGCGCAGGATAGGTCAGGTCCGGGCGCCAGTGCTCGTTGACGAGATAGCTGTAGACGGTGTCGTCGGCGAGCGCCTGGTAGGAGTTGCCGACGCCGCGCGGGACGAAGACCGCGGTGCCCGGCTCGACCTCGAGGGTGAAGGTCGCGCCGAGGCCCGCCCCCGCCCGCAGGTCGACCCACGCGCCGAAGACCCGGCCGTGCACGACGGTGACGAGCTTGTCCCAGGGTTCGGCGTGGATGCCGCGGGTCGCGCCGCGCGAGGCATTGGACGAGACGTTGTGCTGCACCGGCGCGAAGTCCGGCAGCCCCGCCGCGACCATCTTGACGCGCTGCCACCCTTCGGTGAACCACCCGCGCGCGTCGCGGTGGACCGGGCCTCGGACGACGAGCAGCCCGGGGATCGGGGTGGTCTCCACGCTCAGTGCCATCAGTGGACCTCAACGATCGGGTTCAGGAGATCCGCAACCTCGTGCATCTCATACCTGAGGACGAGCTGCTCGAGGATCTCGGGGGATGATTGGACCGGGTTCTGTCGTCGCCCGGCCATCGCCTTCAGTGCGGCGACCCCGGCCTGTGGGTGCGCTGCGACCGTGTTGGCGGCGAACACCTTCGGCGTGATCGTGTCGATACCGGCCTCGATCAGCGCAGTGGCCGTCGTGAACCCCGCCCGCTTGTCGTCCGTCACGATGGCGTCCGCCTTGCCCATGATGGCTGCATGTGCGACGTGCCCGTCGTCCGGGTCCGCGACGTCGTAGGCATACGCACGATCCTTCGGTGAGTCGACCTCAGCGCCGGGGAAGGCGTGTCTCATCTGGTCCATCAGTCGACGTCGCCGGGACTCACTTCCGCTGATGCCTCGCCGGGCATCGAGAGCGGCAAGCGTGTAGTCCAGCTCCGCCAAGATCCCCGTACCCCATAGGGGGGTGTATGCGCCCTCCGTGGCCAGCTGGAGCAAGAAGTCGCGCTGCAGACCGGGGACAAGGGTGCACGTATCCAGCACGACTCGGTACACGCCAGCGCTCCCGCTCGTCAGGCCTTGCGGCGCGCCTCGTCCAGCGCTTCGGACACCTCGGCAGGATCGATGTCGTCATACCCGTCCGAGCTGTCGGTGATGAACCGGTTGCGCCGGTCACGCAGCTCCTCCCGGTACGCCAAGACGTCCGCGAGACGAAGCTTGCGACGAACTGCCCCGGGGACGTGAGCGCTGAGCTCGCCGTCATCGATGAGACGAACGACCGTCGGTCGGCTGAGACCGAGGATCTCGGCGGCCTGCTGCGTGGTGATCTCCTCATCACGGGTCAGGATGCTGATCGACTGCCCGTGGCTCAGTGCATTGACGACGTTCTTGAGGATCGCGTGGAGTTGCTCCGTGAGCTCGACTCGGTCACCTTCGCTCGAGCCCGACAGGTAGAAGGCGGGTTCGACCGCACCGTGGCGCTTCTCGTGCGCTTCGAGGAAACTCAGCACCTTGGCGAGTTCGTCCGCCTCTGCCGGCACGGGGCTCAGGACATCCGAAGCAGTAGCACCCATGATGCTCACGTCCTTCAGTTGAATCGGCGGGGTTCTTTAGAGTACCGCATTACGAAAGTTACGAATACTCCTCCATGGCCGCTCGCCACATCCATCAGTCTCCGCTCACTTCGATACCCTCGGGCTCATGCGCGGGATCATCCTCGCCGGGGGGACTGGGTCGCGACTGCACCCCATCACCCTCGGCGTCTCCAAGCAGCTGCTGCCGGTCTACGACAAGCCGATGGTCTACTACCCGCTGAGCACGTTGATGCTCGCGGGGATCCGTGACGTCCTCGTCATCACGACGCCGCACGAGGCGCCGCAGTTCGAGCGGCTCCTCGGTGACGGGTCGCGCCTGGGGGTCTCGATCACCTATGCGCAGCAGCCGAGCCCGGACGGTCTGGCGCAGGCCTTCCTCATCGGTGAGCGGCACCTCGCGGGTGGGCCGGCGGCCCTCGTGCTCGGCGACAACATCTTCTACGGGCCGGGTCTGGGCACGCAGCTGCGCCGCTTCGCGTCGGTCGACGGGGCGGCGGTCTTCGGGTACCAGGTGGTCAATCCGCAGGACTACGGCGTGGTCGACTTCGACGACGAAGGGAGGGCCCTGCACCTGGAGGAGAAGCCCACCTCCCCCCGCAGCCGGTTCGCCGTGCCCGGCCTGTACTTCTACGACGACACCGTGGTCGAGCGGGCTCGCGGGCTGCGCCCGTCGCCGCGCGGCGAGCTGGAGATCACCGACCTCAACCGCACCTACCTCGACGAAGGGAGGCTGCAGGTCGAGGTCCTCCCCCGCGGCACCGCGTGGCTCGACACCGGCACCTTCGCCTCGCTCAACGACGCGAGCAACTACGTGCGCACCCTCGAGGCCCGGCAGGGCCTGAAGATCGGCTGCCCCGAGGAGGTCGCCTGGCGGATGGGCTACATCGACGACGCCGCCCTCCGCGACCGCGCCGAGCCGCTGGTCAAGAGCAGTTACGGCACCTACCTCCTTGACCTGCTCGACACCGACGCCCCCTGAGGACCTCAACCCCACGTTCCCTGAGGACCCTCCCCTCGCCACGTTCCCTGAGGAGCTCGCGCAGCAAGCGTCTTGAAGGGCCCGGGCCCTCACCCCAGCCCGCGGATCACCCGCTCGAGCGAGGCGAGGTGCTCGACGCTGTCTCGCGGGTCCACGAGCTCGGCGACGGAGGGGTCATGGGTGGCGATGAGCAGCTGGCCGACCAGGATCCACAGGGTGAGCAGTGCGTCGTCGAGCTCGCCGCGCTCTCGGGCGCTCACCAGCAGCTCCCGCAGGCCGGGCTCCGCAGTGGCCACAGTGTCCACCCGGCTGCACTCTGCTCGGCCGGCGCGCTGGGCGCGGGCGACACCGAGGACGCGGCCCAGCTCAGCGAGTGGGACGGGGCTGTCGGGACCGTGCGAGGCCAGAGGTGTCAGGGCCGATCGCGCGTACTCACCGAAGCGGGCCGGCAGCTCCAAGCACAGGCCCGGGCACGAGGGGCACACGTGGTAGCCCGCGAAGAAGGGGTCCGACGAGGTGATGGCACAGATCCGGTAGCAGCGTGAGCACCAACCGAGGGACGGTCCGTCCGTGGCACCGTCGACCACCCTTCCTCCTTCACCAGCTATGCGGCCCGCGCGAGCTGGCGGGGGTGGCGCACGGCGCGAGTACCCGGACACCGCTGTTCCAAACTCATCTCACGAGTGGCCTTCGTCCGACCCGCCCCACCGCCAGCACCGCCGCCCACCACAGCAACGCCGTCACGAACCCCCGGAAGAGGTACAGCTCGACGAGCATCGCCGGCAGCGACAGCAGCAGCGCGACGGCCACGAGCGACAGCTCACCGCGCCGGCGGATCTCCCGGACGCAGCGCCGCACGACGAGTCCCAGGACGACGAGCAGCAGGACCAGCCCGACGAGGCCGTACTCGACGAGCGCCTCGAGATAGGTCGAGTGCGCGTGGTAGAGCACCTGCCCCCAGGGACTGTCGTGCTGCATGCCGACGAGCTCCTCGCCCGGTCGCCCCCGCTCCAGCGCGAGCCACGGCCAGACCCGCATGGGCCCGATCCCGAAGACGATCCCGCCGAGCGATCCCGACCATGCCTCGACACCGGTCACGGCGTTGTCCCAGCGTGCGGGGTCGACGAGCACGTCGGCCCCGCGGCGGCGGACCAGCTCGAGCACGCCGACGACCGCGACGAGCCCACCGACCGGCACCCCCCAGCGCAGGTTGACCCGCCGGTGACTCACGAGCATCACGACGAGCACCACGAGCGCGAGCAACCATCCCGCGCGCGAGAGGCTCTGGACGATGAGGAGGGCGGCCATGACGGAGATCACCCGCCACCACCAGCGACGTTCGGTATGCATCCGCACCCTCGCCACGGCTGCGGCGAAGCCGAGCGTCAGCCCGACGGCGTTGTTGGACGCACCGCCGATCGGCAGCCCCGGTCGCCACAGGACGGCATGGCCGGTCACGATCGGCACGACCCACGCGGCGACGGCGCTGCCGACCACGGCAGCCCCGAGCATCGCCGTCACGGTCCTCGTGACGGACCCGGCGTCGAGCGTCCTCAGCAGCGCCCATGCTGCGAGGCAGGCGATAGCGGCGAGGATGGTGGCCGCCAGCGCGGTGTCCCACCGGTCCCCGGACCGCACGAGGCAGAGCGCCATCCAGGCAAAGAGGCCACCCACGGCCCACGTCTCACCACGGCTCAGCAGCGCGACGCGCCCCCGCTCGTGCAACGCCCACAGCGTGGCGGCGGCGAGCACGACCAGCACGAGCAGGTACCCAGCCACCCCGGGCCCGACATTCGTCGCCGGCGGCACCGCACTCAGCACGAACGCGGCGACAACCGCGACCGCGCTCCCCCCACGCTGGTCGAGGCGCCAATCCGCACCCCCACGCTGGTTGAGGAACCATCCCGCACCCCCACGTTGGTTGAGGTGCGAATCCGCGCAGCGGGTGAGCCTCGAAACCAGGCGCCGCACACCCCCACGTTCCCTGAGGTGCGAATCCACGCCCCCACGTTGGTTGAGGTGCGAATCCGCGCAGCGGGTGAGCCTCCAAACCAGCCCTACGACCGAGACCAACTCAGCTGAACTGCTCCTCGAAGGCCACGATCCGCTCGACGGCAGCGTCCACCTCACGCGCCATCCGGTCGAAGACCTCCTGCGGCCGGCGGTACGGGTCGGCGATGTCGTCCGCCCCCTCCGGGGCTCGGCTCAGTCCCCGCTCCCGGGCGAGGTGCGAAGGGAGTGCCCCCCACCGCTCCTCGGGCGTGGCCAGGCCGGCGAGACGCTGCGTCCACGGCTCGCGCTCGTTCGCGGAGTCGAGCAGCCGAGCGAGCTCCTTGAGCGTGAAGGCGCGCTTGAGGTGCCGCGGCGAGTACGACAGCACGATCTTGCGGTGGCTGATCTCGAGCGGCAGCACGATGTCGACGTCATCGAGGAGTCGCTCGGTGAGCTGCCGCGCAGCGAAGCCCTCGTGCGCGATCCCGCGTGCGGCGAGGATGCTCGCGCTCCCCGGGTCGACCGGGTTGCCGATGAGTGCCTGGGTGCCGGCGCTGCGGACCTCGAAAGCGCCCGGGCGGACGGCGTCGAGGGCACGGCCGAGGGCAAGATGGGCATACGGAGACCGGCAGATGTTGCCGGTGCAGACAGTCATGATCCGGACAGTCATATGACCTATCCTGCCGCACTGATCTGGCTGTGCGAGACTCGCCCATGCCGTTTGTCTTCCCTGATCGAAAGGCACCGAGAGCGTGGAGCTGCAGGACTACCTGAGGATCATCCGCAAGAGGTGGATGACCATCGTCATCACCGCCTTGGTGGTTGTCGGCCTGGCGGCGCTGTGGACGGTGTCGCAGCCGAAGCGCTACACGTCGTCGACGCGATTCTTCGTCTCGGTCTCCGGTGCCGACACCGCGGCCCTGCAGCAGGGCAGCACCTTCACCCAGCAGCGCGTGAAGTCCTATGCGGAGCTGCTCAAGACCCCGCGGGCGCTCAACCCGGTGGTCGAGGAGCTGGGGGACGACACGACGACCAGCGACCTCGCGGGCCAGATCACGGTGACGACGCCGCCGGAGACGGTCATCGTCGAGGTCGCCGTCACCGACCCGGATCCGGAGCACGCTCAGGAGATCGCGACCGCGATCGGCACGACCTTCCCCGAGGTCGTCTCCGAGGTGGAGCGCCCGGAGGGCTCGAAGAAGTCCTCCCCGATCAAGGTGTCGCTCGTCGAGCCTGCGTCAACGAGCAAGACCCCCACGAGCCCGGTCCCGACCCGCAACCTCGCGCTCGGACTAGTCCTCGGTCTGCTTCTCGGCGCCGGTCTGGCGATGTTGCGGCACCTGCTCGACACCACCGTCCGCACGGACGAGGACGTCGAGGAGATCACCGAGGAGCCCGTGATCGGCGCGGTCCACTACGACCCTCGGGCGGGCAAGGAGCCGCTCATCGTCGAATCGGACCCTGCGTCGCCCCGCTCGGAGGCGTTCCGCGCGGTGCGGACCAACCTGATGTTCGTCAACGCGGCCAACCACCCCAAGACGATCCTGCTGACCTCGTCGATCCCGGGTGAGGGCAAGTCCACGACGATCGCCAACCTTGCGCTGACCCTCGCGCAGTCGGGCTCGCGTGTGTGCCTCATCGAGGCCGACCTCCGTCGCCCGCGCCTGCTGCAGTACCTCGGGCTCGAGGGCGCGGCTGGCCTGACCGACGTGCTCATCGAGCGAGCGATGCTCGACGACGTCCTGCAGCCCTATGGCTCTGACCGCCTGGATGTCATCGGGGCCGGGGCGATCCCGCCCAACCCGAGCGAGCTGCTCGCGTCGGAGCCGATGAGTCGCGTCCTGCTCAACCTATCGGCGCGCTACGACTACGTCCTCATCGACACCCCGCCGGTCCTGCCGGTCACCGACGCCGTCGTCCTGAGCACCAAGGTGGACGGGGTGATCGTGCTCGTGGGGACGACGATCGTGCGCAAGGAACAGCTCGAGGCGACGCTCGAGGCATTGTCCGCGGTCGACAACAGCCTGCTCGGCCTCGTGCTCAACCGCGTGAGCCACAAGTCCGCGGGCGGATACGGTTCTGGCTATTACGGCTACTACGACCCGGAGACGAGCAAGCGGAGGGGCCGAAAGGCGCCGAGATCACGACGCGGTTTCTTGGCTCGGCGCAGAGGGTGAGCGAACTCAGCGGCCCCGTCGATTGCCCTTCAGCTCGCGGCGGCTGGTGACACCCGCGCCGTCGGCTTCGTAGACGTAGTCGCGGGTGTACGACTTCGTGTAGCCGTACTCGACGTCGCCGTAGCGGATCCGGTCGACCTTGCTCGTCGACACCTGGTTGAGGATCGCACCGAGCACCTTGCCGTCGACGGCCCGCAGGGCTGCCACGGCGCGCTCGACCTCTTCCTTGTGCGTCTTGGCAGCCGCCACGACGAGCACGGCACCGTCGGCGCTACGGGTGAGCAGTGCGGCGTCGGTGACCGGGAGGAGCGGCGGAGCGTCGAGGATGACGAAGTGGTCCTGCGCGAGCTGCTCGATGAGCTGCTCCATGCGGTGTGAGCCCAAGAGCTCGGAGGGATTCGGAGGGACGGCACCCGCGGCGAGGACCTCGAGCCCGTCGGTGTGCGAGGGCTGGAGTGCGTCGACGAGGTTGGCCGTCCCGGCGAGCACCTGGGAGAGGCCTACCGTGCCGTCCAGGTCGAAGGCGCGTGCCACGGCAGAGCGCCGGAGGTCGGCATCGATGAGGACGACGTGCTCTCCGGACTCGGCGAGCACGGTCGCGAGATTGGAGGCAACGGTCGACTTGCCCTCACCCTGCTTGGCGCTGGTGATGACGATGGACCTCGGCTGGTGGTCGACGTCGACGAAGCGCAGGTTGGTGCGCAGCTTGCGCAGGGACTCCCGCTCGTGGAAGGACTTGTTGCGATCGGCCGCCCCGCGCTCTGAGCCGAGCTCCTCGCTCTTGGGCAGGATCCCGAGCACGCCGGCGCCCGTTGCCTCCTCGACGTCCTCGGTTCGGCGGAGCTTGGTGTCGTTGTGCTGGCGCACGGCCGCCAGACCGAAGCCCACGAGCAGGCCCAGAAGCAGGCCGAGCGGCAGGATGCGTGATGGGTTGGGCGAGGAAGGCGACGTGGGGAGGACTGCCGACTCGTTGGGCTCGATGAGGACCTGAGCCTGCGACTCGACCTTGCGCGTCTTGCCGTCGGCGCCGACGACCTCGCGTGTCGGTCCAGACTCCTCGATCCGTTTTGCCTCGGCGGCCGACGCCTTGACGACGGCGTCGGCCACATCACGAGCCTCCTCAGGGCTCGGCCCGGTGGCGGTGACGCTGATGGAGACCCCGTCCTCGGGCACCGTGGCAGTGATGCGCGACGCCAACTGCTGCGGGGTGCTGTCGAGCCCCAGCTCCTTGATGACCGACTGGGTCACCCGCCGGTTGGTGAAGAGGGTCACGTAGGCCTTCGCCTTCTGCTGGGCGAGGGTCTGCGAGGAGTAGGACTCACCAATGCTTGAGCCCCCACCGGCGGTGACGTAGCCAGCAGCGCTGGCCGTGTACTCCTTCGGCTGCAGCAGCATCCACCCGACAGCGAGCACCAGTCCCAGCACCGCACACAGACCGATGACGACGAACTGTCGACGAACGAGTTTCCAGAGGTCTTCCAGGGTCACGCGGTCTCCTCGCTGATGCTGCGCCCCCTTGGCGCGCATGGCCGCCCGCCAGTATAGGTCGTAATGTCGCCCCGCCCCGCTGGTGGACTGATCGACGAGCGCGTCACACGGCGCCCATAGGGTTAGCATGTGCGCGGGATGTCCGCATGGGGCAGTTTTGAGCGCGAGCGGGGGGTGTGTGGTGAGCGGTACGCGGACCACGTCAACCGTCAACAGATGGCGGTGGGCAGGTATCGACGGCGGCCTCTGGGTGGTCTCGACCGTCGCGGCGGTCTTCCTCCGCTTCGACTTCGACATCGGGCAGGCCCTCGACGCCCAAACGCTCGCCTACGCGGCCTGCATGACAGTCGGCTACCTCATCCTCGGTGGTCTCGTCGGGCCCTACGCCGTCGGTCACTCGCGCGGCTCCTTTGAGGAGATCCTCGACCTGACCAAGACCGCGCTCATCACCGGCGCCGTCGGGCTCGTCGTCAATGTGCTGCCGCCGACGCAGTTCGTCCCGCGGTCCGTCCCGATCACCGCGGCTCTCGTCGCAGTCGTCGCGATGCTGGCAGCGCGCACGGTGCTGCGCACCCGACGTGCGCAGTACCGCCGGGCCTCGGCCGACCGCCGCGTCCTGGTCCTCGGCGCCGGCGAGGGCGGCCGACAGCTCGTCCGCACGATGCTCAAGGACCCCAATGCCGGGCTGCTCCCCGTCGCACTCATCGACGACGACCCGATGAAGTCCCGCCTGAGCATCGACGGCGTCCGCGTCCGCGGCACCCGGTCGGACATCGCCCGCATCGCTGACCAGACCAGTGCGACGACCCTTGCGGTAGCCATCCCGTCGGCCGACTCGTCCCTGCTGACCGAGATCCGTGAGATCGCCCGCGAGGCCGACCTCGACGTCCTCGTCCTGCCGCCCACAACGGAGCTCTTCCGCAGGCCCACTGGTCGGGACCTGCGGGCCCTCGACCTCGCCGACCTGTTGGGGCGTCGCCCGATCGAGCTCGACTCAACGGCCATCGCCCACTCGATCAACGGCAAGGTCGTGCTCGTCACCGGTGCCGGTGGGTCCATCGGATCCGAATTGTGCCGTCAGATCGCCAAGTTCGGCCCGCGCAAGCTCCTCCTGCTCGACCGCGACGAAACTGCGCTCCACGGCACGCAGATGAGCATGTCGGGCCGCGGCCTGCTCGACAGTGACGACACTGTCCTGGCCGACATCCGTGACCCCGAGCGGCTGGAGGAGGTCTTCGCGACCCACCGGCCGCAGGTGGTCTTCCACGCGGCGGCTTTGAAGCACCTGCCCCTCCTCGAGCGGTACCCGATGGAGGCGTGGAAGACCAACGTGCTCGGCACGCTCAACGTGCTGGAGGCAGCCTTCGCGCACGACGTCGAGACCTTCGTCAACGTCTCGACCGACAAGGCGGCCAACCCGACGAGCGTGCTCGGCTACAGCAAGCGGCTCACGGAGCGGCTGACGTCGGACTTCGCCACCCGCGACGACAACACCTACGTGAGCGTCCGTTTCGGCAACGTCCTCGGGTCGCGAGGATCGGTCATCACAGCCTTCACCGCCCAGATCGAGGCCGGTGGCCCGGTGACGGTCACCCACCCCGATGTCGAGCGCTACTTCATGCTCATCCCCGAGGCCTGCCAGCTCGTCCTGCAGTCGGCCGCGATCGGTCAGGACGGCAGGGTCATGGTGCTCGACATGGGCACACCTGCGAAGATCGACGACGTGGCCAAGACGCTCATCGACCTCTCGGGTCGGGAAGACATCGACATCGTCTACACGGGGCTGCGACCGGGCGAGAAGCTCTCGGAGGAGCTCTTCACCCCCGGCGAGGACATCCAGCAGTCGAGCCACCCGTTGGTGACGCAGGTGGACGTCGCCGCGATCAGCCCCGACCATGTCCGGGTCGTGACCACCCGGCCCGCCGCCGAGGTTGCGGACTACATGCGCCGTGAGACGGTGCACGACGAAGGGGCCACCCAGCATGCCTGAGCGGATCCTCATGTCGCAGGCCCAGGTGTCGGAAGTCGAGGAGCGCTACGTCCTCGACGCGATCCGGTCGGGATGGGTCGCCCCGTTGGGCCCGCACGTCGACGCCTTCGAGGGCGAGATCGCCGAGCGTGTGGGCGCCGAGCACGCGCTGGCGCTCAGTTCAGGCACGGCCGCACTGCACCTGGCGCTCATCCATCTCGGAGCACGGCCCGGCACCAAGGTCGTGCTCTCGAGCATGACCTTCGCCGCGACAGCCAATGCGGTGGTCTACACCGGCGCGGAGCCGGTCTTCGTCGACGCCCAGGCGAGCGACGGCAACGTCGACGCTGCTCTCATGGTCGAGGCCGTTCGCACGCTGCGGGACGAAGGGGAGGACGTCGTCGCGGCGGTCCCCGTCGACCTCTTCGGCCGGGCCGTCGACTATGACGTCCTCGTGCCCGGGCTCGCAGAGCTCGACGTCCCCCTCCTCGAGGACGCGGCGGAGGCTCTGGGTGCATCGTTCGACGGCGCCGCCGCCGGGTCCTTCGGTCGGGCGGCGGCCTTGTCCTTCAACGGCAACAAGATCATGACGACGTCCGGCGGCGGGATGCTGCTGAGTGACGACGCCGAGCTCGTGGCCCACGCGCGCAAGCTGTCGACCCAGTCCCGAGAGCCGGTGCCGTGGTACGAGCACACCGAGATCGGCTACAACTACCGCCTCTCCAACGTGCTGGCGGCCTTGGGTCGTGGCCAGCTCGAGCGGCTCGACGGCATGATCGCGCGGCGACGCGAGATCCGCGCCCGCTACGCCGACGCCTTCGCCGACCTCCCGGTCCGTTTCCTCGGCCGCGACACCGAGGGCCGCGACGACAGCAACGACAACTGCTGGCTCACCACCATCGTCCTCGAGGACACGTTGGTTGAGGAGCGACGAAGGAGCCCCGAAACCAACCCCACCGTGCCCTCCCCCGCCGACAAGCTCGTCGAGGCCATGGCCACCGAGCAGATCGAGGTGCGCCACCTGTGGAAGCCGATGCACCTGCAGCCGGTCTTCGCGGGGGTGCGCAACTTCGGCGGCTCCGTGTCCGAAGACCTCTTCCGGCGCGGCGTCACCCTGCCCAGCGGTCCGGCGCTGACCGATGACCAGATCGACCGGGTCATCGCCGCCGTGACGGCGGATCTGAGGTCGGCATGACCTACCGCGGCAAGCGCCTGCTGGATCTCGTCCTGACGACTCCGGTCCTGTGTGTCTCGCTCCCCGTCCAGGCCGCGACCGCCCTCGCCATCCGCATCCGGATGGGCCGGCCGGTCCTCTTCCGCCAACAGCGGCCGGGGCTCAACGGCGAGCCCTTCGAGATGTTGAAGTTCCGCACGATGCTCCAACCGGATCCCGAGCGTGGTCTCGTCACCGACGCCGACCGGATGACCGGCCTGGGCTCATTCCTGCGGAGCACCAGCCTCGACGAGCTGCCCACCCTGTGGAACATCGTCCGAGGAGACATGTCCATAGTGGGACCGCGGCCGCTGCTCATGCAGTACCTGGGGCGCTACTCCCCCGAGCAGGCACGACGCCACGAGGTCAAGCCGGGCTTGACGGGTCTGGCACAGGTCAGCGGGCGCAATGCGATCTCGTGGGAGTCGAAGTTTCGCCACGACGTCGAGTACGTCGACAACCACAACCTCCTCCTCGACCTGGAGATCATCCTGCGCACCGTCGTGCAGGTTGTCCGCAGGGACGGGATCTCGGCGGAAGGCGAGGCGACGATGCCCGAGTTTCGAGGAGACGGACATGCATGAGGACCTAGTGGTCATCGGCGCCGGCGGCTTCGGCCGTGAGGTCGTTGATGTTGTCGAGGCGATCAACGAGTCCGAGTCATCACCACGGTGGCTACTCGTGGGAGTCGTCGACGACTCCCCAAGTGAAGAGAACCTCGCGCGACTCGAGCGTCGGGGCATTCCATACCTCGGCGCTGTCGAGGCACTCGTCGCCGAGGTCGCGCGTCCCAAGTTCGTCATCGCGATCGGCAATCCTCGTGTTAGGCGAGCGATCGCCACTGCCCTTGAAGGCGAAGGATTCGTCGCCGCGACGATCGTGCACCCGGCATCGACCCAGGGGTCGGAAGTCACCGTCGGGGCGGGGTCGGTCATTTGTGCCGGAGTTCGGCTGACCACCAACATCTCGGTTGGTCGGCACTGCCACTTGAATCTCAATGCGACCGTGGGACACGACTCCGTGCTCATGGACTTCGTCAGCATCAACCCGTTGGCATCGATCTCGGGCGATTGCGTCGTCGAGGACGACGTACTCATCGGTGTTTGTGCATCCATCATCAACCGAGTCACTGTGCGCGCGGGAGCGACCGTGGGCGGCGGGGCATGCGCCGTCCGCGACGTCCCCCCGGACGTCACGGTCGTAGGCATTCCCGCTGTTCCCCTAGGCAAGAAGAGGTCTTCATGAAGCAGGTCGTCCAGTCCATCGGCGACGGCAGCCTCCGGGTGGTCGAGGTGCCCACCCCCACCTGTGGCCCGGCCGAGGTCCTCGTCAGCACCACCCGCTCCTTGCTCTCGACCGGTACGGAGAAGGCGGTGCGAGAGCTGGCTTCGTCCAGCCTCATCGACAAGGCCAAGGCCCGCCCGGACCTCGTGCGTCAGGTGCTCAAGAAGGCGCGGACCGAGGGTGTGCGCAACACCGTGCAGGCAGTCCGCACCCGGCTCGACGAGGACATGCCGCTCGGCTACAGCGCCGCTGGCGTGGTGCTCGAGGTCGGCTCCGCTGTGCACGGGCTGACGCCCGGGACCCGAGTCGCCACGGCGTCCGCGGGCCATGCCGAGGCGCAGGTCGTCCCTTCGCTCCTCGCGGTCCCGATCCCCGACGGAGTGACTGACGAGGCCGCTGCCTTCGGCGCGGTCGCCGCGATCGCGATGCAGGGTCTGCGGCAGGCCGACGTGCAGGTCGGTGGGACCGTCGCCGTGGTCGGACTCGGCCTCGTCGGTCAGCTCACGGCCCGGATGGCCCTCGCCAGCGGCCTCAAGGTCATCGGCGTGGACCTGCGCGACTGGACCGTGGACCTCGCCGCCGAGGCCGGAGCGATCGGCCTCCTTGAGGAGGGCCAGGGCACGACCGATGCGATCGTCGCCCACACGCGCGGCCGCGGCGTGGACGCCGTGCTCGTCACCGCGTCGACCAAGTCCTCGGACCCGGTCATGGCGGCCGTGGAGCGAGTGCGCGATCGTGGAACGATCGTCGTCGTGGGCGACGTCGGCGTCGAGCTCGCCCGCACTCCCTTCTACATGAAGGAGGTCGACGTTCGCTTCGCCCGCAGCTACGGCCCGGGGCGCTACGAGCGCACCTACGAGGAGTACGGCATCGACTACCCGGTGGGTCAAGTGCGCTGGACCGAGGGCCGCAACATCGAGGCTTACCTCGATCTCGTGGCCTCCGGTCGACTGCGCGTCGACGACCTCGTGACGCACGTCTTCGACATCGACGAGGCGCAGCGGGCCTACGAGACGATCGGTGAGGACCCCCGGGCGCTGGCCGTCCAGTTCACCTACCCGGGTCGGGCCATCGGCCGCGAGCCGATCTCCCTTCGGCCCGTGACGGCTGGGCACAAGGGGTCCGGCATCGTCGGCGCCGGCAACTACGCCAAGATGACCTTCCTCCCGGCCATGAAGAAGGCCGGCCTGCCGTCCGCGGTCGCGGTCACGTCGAACAGCGGCCTGACGGCCCGCCACCTCGCGGAGCGCCACGACGTGGCCCAGGTGGTCGCCGACGTGCCGTCGATGCTCTCGATGGATGCCGTCGACACCGTCTTCGTCCTCAGCCGGCACGACTCGCACGCGCAGATCACCCGTGACGCGCTGGCTGCCGGCAAGCACGTCTTCGTCGAGAAGCCGCTGGCCCTCAGCGAGGACGAGCTCGAGTCCGTCCTCGCCAGCCTCGAGACGTCCGAACGCGTCCTGTGGGGTGGCTTCAACCGCCGCCACTCGGAGGCGATCCAGCAGGCAAAGAGCACGCTCGGTGGCACGGGTGAGCCGCTCGTCATCACCTACCGGGTGAGCGCCGGCCGCCTGCCCGAGACCCACTGGTACAAGGACCGCCGTCAGGGCGGCCGTCTCCTCGGCGAGGTCTGCCACTTCATCGATCTCGCGTCGTGGGTCGTCGGCCTGCCGGTCGACGAAGTCGTCGCCCTGGGCTCTGGCGGTAGCGAGCTGCTGCTCCAGGAGGACCTCGTCATCTCGCTGCGCTTCGCCGACGGCTCGATCGCGACGATCACGTACGCGGAGCACGGGCACGCCAGCACCTCCAAGGAGCGCCTCGACATCCTCGGCCGCGGGCACACCGTCACCATCGACGACTTCGCGAAGCTGAGCATCGACGGCAAGGAGGTGAAGCTCTCGGCCCCCGGCAAGGGGCACGTGGAAAACCTGCGCCTCTTCAACGACGTCCTCTCGGGCGCTGAGGACGGGACGGCCGACACGCGGGCGACGGTCGCGAGCACCGCCGCCGCACTCGCTGCCGTGCGGTCCCTCGAGGAGGGCGACGTCGTCAAGGTCGACCCGCGGGTCGGCGACCAGCCCTTCAGCCGCTGAGGACTCGCGACATGCCCTCCCTGACCCGTGTCATCAAGGACGTGCGAGCCCTCGGGACGTCAGCTCCGCTGCGCGCCGCCTACGAGGCCTCCAAGCGGACCAACGGCCACTCCCTGCTCTTCCGACCGGTACCCGGCGGGTACCGGTCGACCCCCCTCGACGTCGGTCACCACCTGCCGACGTCAGAGGTTGCACGCGAGCGCTGCCTGGCCGATGCGCGTCTCATCGTCGACGAAGGCACGCGCGTCTTCGGGACTCGCGCGGCGACCGGCGCGTCGGTGAGTTGGGCGATGGACCCGCTCACCGAGCGGTGCTGGCCCGAGGACACGCCCTGGTGGCAGATCGACATCCGCACCGATGCCCGCCTGTCGGACGTCAAGTGGGTGTGGGAGGCCGCGCGACACCGCGACCTCGTCGTGCTCGCCCGAGCCGCAACTCTCGAGCCCGACGGTCCGTGGCTGACCCAGCTGGAGGCCATGCTCGTGCGGTGGTGCCGCGAGTGCCGGCCCGAGGAAGGGGTCAACTGGTACTCGAGCCTCGAGCTCGCACTGCGTGCGATCGCGTGGAGCCAGGTCCTCCGCCTCGTCGGCGAGCGCCTGCACGGAGGCCTGCGGGCCGAGCTCGACGACCAGCTGGTGGCCAGTGCGCGGCACATCATGGTCGAGCTGCCCTACACGATGACGAGCATGAAGAACAACCACCTGCTCGGCGACGGTCTGGGTCTGGTCGTCCTCGGCAAGCTCTTCCCCGAGCACCCGAACTCCCGGCGGTGGCAGGCGATCGGCGACCGCCTGATGCTCAAGCAGCTGTCGCGCCACATGCTGCCCGACGGGTCGATGATCGAGGACTCGCTCTCGTACCACCGCTTCGTCCTCGAGATGTTCATCGTCCGCGTCCTCGTCGGAGGCGCTCCCCGCGAGATCGCGGCGGCAATGCGGACGTCATCGGAGCACCTCATCACCCTCGGTGTCCTGGACGGCGACGTCCCGCAGTACGGGGACTGGGACGAAGGGAGGGTCCTCGCCGACTCCGCGCCCGCCGGCGACGTCGCCGGCGCAGCCCTGCTCGGACTCCACCTCAGCGGCGGCTCGACTCCACCGGACGCCTGGGCTCGGTACGACGAGCTGGCCTGGTACGCGCAGGCCGACGACGCCCGCCTCGAGAACGCAGACGCTTCCCCCACGACGTGGGCGAGTGGTCACTTCTCCGGTGGCCGTCAGGGCGAGTGGTCCGTCTGGCTCAAGCGCGGCGTGACGCCGTCTCACCAGCACGCCGACCTGTCGTCGGTGTGGATCCAGCGCGCCGGCGAATGGGCCACCCGTGACCCCGGCACCGGCACCTACAACGGGCCTCTGGTGGTGCGTGACGGGTTCCGCACCACCGCGGCCCACCCGGTGTGGCGTCCCTCCGGCGCCGACCTCCTCGGACCGCACCGGGCCTTCCGCTGGGAGCGCCCGACGGTGCCGGCGGGCCACGCGCACCTCGATGTCCCCGGACTCACTGCGCTGGCCGTCTGGCACGAGGGGTTCGACGGGGGCCGCTGTCTGCGAGTGGTCCTCGTCGAGGACCGAGGTGTCACGGTGCTCGACCGACTGCCAGATGGGGCGCGTGGGTGGGTCCAGACTCTGCCCGAAGGACCGGCCGCAGACGTACTCGTCGGTGCTGACGGCACGACGGCGCAGGGGGTGGAGTCCCCCTTCGCCGGGTGGATGAGCGAGACGTACGGCCACTGGCAGCCCTCGCCGTGGCGCGAGCTCACCGCCGACGGCGGCTGGACGTCGTGGGGCGCTGGTCAACCGCGGACCGTCACCTCGACCGGGGACGATGTCGTCGAGCTCGATGGGCTCACGGTCACCACGACGAATGCAGCCGACAGAGTTGGCATCCAGCTGGTGGTCGACGGCGTCGCGCACCACCTGGAGGTCCCCCGTGCGTAATCGCAGAGTCCTCGTGCTCAACCACTTCGCCGCGCCCCGTGGCGAGGCAGGCGGGACGCGCCACGTCGAGCTCTTCAGCAGGTTGGAGGGCTGGGAGAGTCTCATCATCGCTAGCAACCTCAACCCGCAGACGGGGCGCAAGGTCGGCGACAGCGATGGCTTCGTCACCGTCCCTGTTGTCGGCTACTCGAGCAACGGCATCTCAAGGATCCTCAACTGGGTCTGCTACGCCGTGTCGGCGACACTCCGCGGTCTGCGCGTCGGGCGTGTGAATGTCGTCTACGGCTCGTCGCCGCACCTGCTGGCGGCCCTCGCCGCCTGGCTCTTGGCCGTCCTCAAGCGGGCGCCCTTCGTCCTCGAGGTCCGCGACCTGTGGCCCAAGGTGCTCGTCGACATGAACCATCTGAGCGAGACCTCGCCGGTCTATCGCGTCCTCACCGCTCTCGAGGAGTTCCTCTACGCCCGGGCGAAGACCATCGTCATCATGGCCGAGGGGTCGCGGACCGAGCTCGTCGCACGAGGCGTCGATGGCGCCAAGATCGTCTACATCCCCAACGGCGCCGACCCGGAGGACTTCGAGCCGAGCGCGCCTCGGGACGAGCTGAGGGCGCGGTACGGCTTCGACAAGGTCACGGCTGTCTACGCGGGGGCTCACGGCCCCGCCAATGGCCTGGACCTGCTCCTCGACGGGGCTGAGTCCGTCCCCGAGGTGGACGTGGTGCTCGTGGGCGGTGGGGTCCTCAAGGAGACGCTCAGGCAGGACGCGGAGCGTCGTGGCCTCGCAAACGTGCGGTTCATGGACCCGATCGCGAAGGACGAGATCCCCGACCTGCTGGCTGCTGCCGACATCGGCCTCCACGTCCTCGCCGACGTCGAGCTCTTCAGGAGCGCGGTCAGCCCGAACAAGGTCTTCGACTACATGGCTGCGGGACTGTCGACGCTTACGAACTGCCCGGGACTCGTCGCGGATCTGGTGGAGAGGGCCGACGCGGGGATCGCCGTCTCGCCGACGGAGATTGGCCGTGGGCTCTCACATCTGTTGGCACTCGACGAGCACCAACGCGCCACCCACGGCATGTCGGGCCGTGGCTGGATCGAGTCGAATCAGTCACGGCGGGCCATGGCGGCACGCCTCAGGGAAGCATTGGCGCACGTCTCGAACCGCTGAAGTCACCGGGTGGCATCTCGTGCTCCCGAGTCTCAAAGCGCCGCTTGTTCAGCAGCGTGACGGCCAGGAGCAGCACGAAGAAGAACGTCCTGGCGTTGAGGTCCCCACTCGTCGAGACGTGGACCGTCTCGGTCACTAGGAGAGCCAGGGCGAGCTGCAGGCCGGGGTCGTCCCCCGCACGTCGCCAGAGCCGGCGCACGGTGGTGATGACGAGGAGTACGAGCAGGACGCCGACCAGCCAGCCCTGCTCGACGAAGACCTCGAGGAAGACGTTGTGAGGCCACGCGTGCCGGGTGATCCCCGTCGCTTGGGACCAGTCACCGATGCCGGCACCGAAGGGGAGGTCGGGGATCGCTCTGAGACTCTCCGTCCACATGAACCCACGGGACTCACTCCCCACATCACCATCGGCGATGAAACGTCCGAAGCGAGAGTTCGCCACTGCCGGAATACTCGGTGCGATGGCCAGACAACCCGCGCCGAGCAGCACCAGCCAGAGCGACTGCCTCGACCGGCGGGCGGTGGGGGCCAGCAGCAGGACGGTGATGCCGATGATCGCGGCGGCAGCAGGCCCGCGTGATCCGGTGGCGAGCAGACCCACCGCCAGGACGGGCACAATCAGCACAACCCGCCACCAACGCCACGTATTGCTGGCCCCCATCCAGACGGTGACGACCATGCTCGCCGAGATCGCTCGACCGAGCCAGACCGGGTTGCTGCCCTCGACCTGCGCGCGACCGGTCGCGGCTACCGGGTCGACCACGGACAAGACCGCGAGCGCCAAGCCAACCACGACCCACCACACCGCCATCGCCCTGATGACGCGTGGCCGGGACACGGCTGCCGCAGCTGCCATCGTCGCCAGTGTCGTGGTGGCAAAGTTCACCCACTTCGTCTGCCCGTACGTCGTCATCGGTGGGTCGTAGAAGGCACGGATCGCCACGATGAGCACGATGAGCAATGCGAGGAGCAGGGTCCGCCAAGTCACGGCACCGTGCCGAGCGAGGGATCGCAGGACCGCGATCCCGACAATCCCTGCAGCCCCCATCAGGACGACAGAACTGCCGAGCGGCCCGAGGAGACTGCCGAAGAGCAGTAGGACGACGGCGATCGCGACTACATGAGCGCCGATGGAGAAACGGTCCTGCGCGGTAGCATAGTCGGCCTCGGGCGCGGCGGCCGTCAGGGCACGTGCGCGTGAGGACTGCGCAGCCACTGAGCGAGATGACACAGGACGACTCCCATCTAGATCGGACATGGCTACTGTACGGTGGCTCAGCCACCCGACCGCACCAGCGCGGGTCGGCGCTCCAACAGGTCATGGACGCCCCTGTTCTGTCGTGGTCGGGCCCGTGTCGACTCCACACGTGGCAGGGCACGATCACGTCCGCGCCGTGCGCAGCATCGAGCAGTCAAGACAGGGTGACTCCTCTGCTGCCGGGGGTGCGAGGTCCGCTAGGGTCTCCGGAGGGCCCGCACCATGGAGCCCCACCGCTGACAATTGAGATCGAGGAAGCCATGCCGAGTGTCGAGTCCGTCTACCTCCGATCCCCCCGCCGCGTGCAGACTCTGCTGGCCAATGCGGCCTCGCTCAAGGAGTGGCGCAGGCGCTATGGCCACGGCTTCGATGCCCTCCTCGCCGACTACGAGTCCAGAGACCGATGGACGCGCGAGGAGCTGGACGCCTTCAGCGACGCCCAGCGCACGCTGGCTCTGGCTCGCGCAGCTCGGACCGAGCACTACCAGGAGGTTTTTCGCCGCCTCGGTGCACACTGGACGGACTTCGTGCATCGGGAGGCGTTCTCACAGCTGCCGGTCACCACGAAGCAGGAACTCCGCGAGAACCCGGAAAGTTTCCGACCCCGAGGACAACTTCCGACGGACCGAGTCATCGGATCCTCAGGGACCACCGGCGTCCCGCTCAAGCTGCTCAAGGACGCCGAGTCGACCCAAGCCCATTGGGCCGTGTGGTGGCGCTACCGACGCTGGCACGGACTGGACCTCGACACCCCGTACGCCCTCTTCGGCGGACGACGGATCATGCACACCGACCAAGGCTCCCCCTACTGGCTCCACAACCGCGTGGGGCGAGAGACCCGCTACTCCACCCATCACATCTCGAGAGTAACCGCTCCTGAATACGTGGGGCAGCTCAACGCCGAGCGCACGACGTGGATCCATGGCCTCTCATCGTCGATCGCGAACCTTGCCCGGTTCATCGTCGAGGACGACCTCCGCGTCACCGCCCCCGTCCGCGTCGTCAGTCTGGGCGCCGAAGGGCTGCTGCCCTGGCAGGCCGACGTGATCGAGCAAGCCTTCGGGCCCCGCCCGATCCACCACTACGGGCTTACGGAGGGCGCCGCCAATGCCTCCATCTGCCCCGATGGGTCCTTGCATGTCGACGAGGACTTCGGCTACGTCGAGCTCGTGGGCTCTCCCGACGAACCCCAACGCATCGTGGGTACGCCCTTCACCAACGAAGCCACAGCACTCCTGCGGTACGACACCGGTGACCTCGCCCGTGCTCTCACGAGCACGTGCTCGTGTGGGCGCGCTACCTGGCTTCTGGATGGGATCGATGGGCGCAGCGATGAGACGATCGAACTGCCGGATGGACGCCTCGTCGGACCCAGATGGGCCTTCAGGGAGAAGCTCAACGTCCGTGAGGCCCAGATCGTGCAGCACCGGGACCTAGGCCTCACGGTGCGGGTGACACCGGGGCCGGCATGGGGCGAACACGACGAGCTCGACGTGGTGAGCGCCCTGCGCACCTATGTGGGCGAGGACATCCCAATCAAGGTCCAGCCCGTCGAGTCCGTCCCCAAGACCGCCTCCGGCAAGCTTCGACTGGTCGTCCGGGAAGGCTAGCTGTACTGACCCGGGACGTTGGGTACGGAATGGGCGAGTCGGTGTGACATGAGGAAGACCTCCGGGTGAGGTGTGGAGCTGTCTAGAAACACACACGGCTCACCACGGAGGCCTTCATGACCCACGCTAACGCTTTGCTCACCCCGCGCGGGCGGCTGCGGCTGGCCCGCTGCGTTGTCGATGACGGGTGGCCCCTACGTCGAGCGGCTGACCGGTTCGACGTGTCCGTCACGACCGCCAAGCGGTGGGCCGACCGGTACCGCGCGCACGGCCCGGCAGCGATGGGCGATCGTTCCAGTCGTCCACGCGCGTGCCCGCACCGCACCACGCGCCGTCGGGAGCGGCGTGTGGTCGGGATGCGAGTGGCGCGGCGTTGGGGGCCGGCGCGGATCGCTTATCACCTGGGGATGAACCCGGCCACGGTGCACCGGATCCTGGCCCGCTACGGGTGCCTGCGCTTGTCGTGGACCGACCCGGCGACCGGAGCGCCGGTCCGCGCGAAGCGACGGCAGATCGTGCGCTACGAGCGCGACGCGTCTGGCGACCTGGTCCATGTCGATATCAAGAAGCTGGGCAGGATCCCCGACGGTGGTGGGCATCGCGTCCACGGACGAGCTCAGGGTGGGCGAAACTCCAGCGCTCATCGCGAGAAGAGGCGGCCACGCAAGGTCCACGTCCGGCCGAATCTGGGCTACGCGCTTTTGCATCACGCGGTCGATGACCACTCGCGCTACACCTACTCCGAGATCCTCACCGATGAGAAGAAGGAGACAGCGACCGGTTTCATGGCCCGAGCCCTGGAGCACTTCGCCTCCGTCGACATCACCACCCAACGGGTGATGACCGACAACGGGTCCTGCTACAGGTCGAAGATCTTCCGCAAGTTGTTGGCGGACAACGGGATCAAGCACAAGTGGACCCGCCCGTACCGGCCGCAGACCAATGGCAAGGTCGAACGGTTCAACCGCACCCTGCAAGAGGAATGGGCCTACGCCCGCCCGTACAGCAGCGAGTCCGAACGCGTTGCTGCCTTCTCTGACTTCCTGCACACCTACAATCACGACCGCGGCCACACCGCGCTCAAAGGCGCCTCACCCGCCGACCGCGTACCCAAAACCTGGCGAGGTAGTACAGCTAGCCGGCCGCGGCTCAGGCTCCGCGCAGCCCCGAAAGCGCGCGGTAGAAGCGCTTGCGCAGCGCGAAGAGTGCCGGGTGCGCCCGAGACAGCGATGCCAGTCGGTCCGGCCACGAAGCCTCCCCGACCGTGAGGATGCGCCACGTAGGACCTTCATAGCGAAAGTGCTCGACCCTGAGCCTGGCTCGGAACAGCCGCTCTTGGTCGGATCGCAGTGGCAGGTGGTCCGCGCTGAGGAGCTCTTCGTACGCCATGTGGCGCAGATGGCTTGCCTCAGTCATGACATGGAACGGCTTATTGCGCGGGTTGCTGTTCCCGTCATGAATCCTGTAGTCCACAACAATCTCGGGGCTGTGCACGATCTTCGTCGCAACCGCGTCCAGAGCAGACGAGAGGTAGATGTCCTCAGCGACGAGAGTCTCCGGGATCGGAAAAACACGCTCCGCCAGGTCCCGTGACATCGTCAGACTCGGGCCAGAGGTGCTCGACTTCTCTCCCTTCGGGAGGACCATCCCGTCGAACCGCGAATCGTCGGAAAAGCTCCGCAACTTGAACATCGCGAAGGTACCGTGCGGGTCTGTCTCGAAGGGCTTCAAGCGCGCACGAAAGGCACCTTCACGACTAATGTCGTCGCCTCCGTGGATGCAGATGACCTCGCCCGACGACGCGGCAAACGCCTTGTTGAACGCGGACACCTTGCCCTTGGCGTCCTGTGCCTCCACGAGTCGCACCCGAGCATCTCGCTCGGCGAATTCCTCAATGATCGCGACAGTCTCGTCTGAAGATCCGTCGTCAACGAAGAGCAACTCCCACTCCTCATGCGACTGGCTCAGCACACTCTCGATCATTTGACGGATGTACAGGCCCTCGTCGCGGACCGCGGCGAGCAACGACAGCTTCATCGAGTGGATTCCTCTATCACTTTGGAGACTCTTCATCAGCCGGGAGACGCTTCTCGCCGGATAGGCGATGGCGACCCGAGGCGCCGATGTCGCGGGCAGCGGACCGGCACATCAGCCACAGGAGAAGATACACGCCAGCCTGCGCCGCTCCGAGACACCAGACCATCTGCAGGTCCGTCCATCCCAACAGGTGCGGCACGCCGACGGCAGCGCTCAAGACGCTGAGGCGCAGCCCGTCCCAGATCACCTGCCAGCCCAAGTGTCCGCTGACGATAAGGGTCTGCGACAACGGCGCCGCCGCGAGCTGACCAGCGATCCCAACGGACAGGGCCTGTGCATAGTGACCGCTCACGGCCCACTGCTCACCGAAGATGATCGGAAAGAGATCCGGCGACAACAGCGCGAAAGCCGCGGCCAGAAGCAGGGCCGCGCCCCAGAGCACTCGGCTCACCCGGCGAAACAACTCCGGCCCCCGCGATCCGCCCTTGCGGTGCACGGAGGAGATCTCACCGATGTATACCTGAGCCAGACTCGTGCCGACGAGGCCTACCGGAGCAGCCAGAATCCGTTGTGTGAGGCCGAACCACCCCCCCACCGTGGCACCGAAAAGGGCGATCACCAACAGCACTGGCGCGTGGGTGCCGAGCGCGTTGAGCAGACCTGACGGGGTTAGCACCAAGGGAAAGCGGCGATACCGTCGCGCCACCTCGCGCAAGTCACCGCGTGACGACTTCGTGCCGCCTGCGATCCCCGTCGGTCGCACGAGGGAGACGCAGGCGATCACCTGGCCCAGCGCATAGCCGGCTGAGAGCCCAAGCGCTCCCAGCCGCGCGAACCCACTCGCCACCTGAGCCACCACCGTGCTGATGGATTGCACCATCTTTCGCTGGGCGGTCAGGCGGTACTGCTGTCGACGGATGGCCAGCTGACCAAGGACTGCCGCCCCGCCAAAACCCAAGCTGTAGATGGGCAGAACCAACTGCAGCCTCGGGGAGACCCCCGTCAGCTGGTGAATGTGACCGGGGATCAGCACACAGACGGCCAGGACGCCGACCGCGATCGCGGCAACCGCCAGCAGTCCCAGGCGGGCAACATGCACGGCCTCTTCCTCACTGCGAGCCAGGGGTACTGCGCGCTCCAGACGCAGTGCCCCCAAGCCGGCCAGGATGGCCGCCGCTGCCGCGAACGCCGAGAACGCGCCAAAGTCCTGAGGAGAGAAAAGCCGTGTCAGCAGCGGCGAGGCGAGGACGGTGACGACCTGAGCCCCGGCAGTACCGCCCACCACCAACAGCACGCCCCGGACGACACGATGCTTGAGCAGGGCCTTCACGCGACTGCTCACCACACGTTTCCTTGGCCGAACGGACACGACGGCTCGTAGCGTAACCGCTGGTCACGGGCACCCGTAACGGGCGCGTTTTGCCACGAGAGGCAGGGCCATCCAACACCTGAACACGAGTTTGGGCATCCATAACAGGGAGTTATGCTCCGAGGATCCCGTTCGAAGAGAGGTTCCCTCGTGCCCACTGCCGCCCCACAGGCTGCCCTGACGCACCTCGACGTCCTCGAGTCCGAGTCGATCCACATCATCCGTGAGGTCGCTGCGGAGTTCGAGCGCCCCGTCCTGATGTTCTCCGGAGGCAAGGACTCGATCGTCATGCTCCGGCTGGCCGAGCGCGCCTTCGCCCCGGCCAAGATCCCCTTCGGCCTGCTCCAGGTCGACACCGGATTCGACTTCCCTGAGGTGCTCGCCACCCGCGACCGCTGGGTCGATCGCCTGGGCATCGAGCTTCATGTCGCCTCCGTCGAGCAGGCCATCGCCGACGGCATCGTCATCGACGACGGCAAGACCTCGCGCAACCGGCTGCAGATCGGCACGCTGCTCCACGCCATCGAGGAGCGCGGCTACACGGCCGCCTTCGGCGGGGGCCGACGCGACGAGGAGAAGGCCCGCGCCAAGGAGCGCATCTACTCGCACCGCGACGACTTCGGCCAGTGGGACCCCAAGAACCAGCGCCCCGAGCTCTGGTCGCTCTACAACGGGCGCATCCACGAGGGCGAGCACATGCGGATCTTCCCGCTGTCCAACTGGACCGAGCTCGACATCTGGCAGTACATCGGCCGTGAGCAGCTCGACATCCCAGAGATCTACTACTCGCACCAGCGCAGCGTCTTCGAGCGCGACGGGATGCTCCTCACCGCGAGCGAGCACAACCCCCTTCGCGCCGGCGAGGAGGCGCACGAGCGCACCGTGCGATTCCGCACCGTCGGCGACCTGACGCTCACTGGCTGCGTCGAGTCCACTGCCAGCACCGTCGACGAGATCATCGACGAGATCTCCATCGCGCGCCTCACCGAGCGGGGCGCCACGCGTGGCGACGACCGCTTCAGCGAGGCCGCCATGGAGGACCGCAAGAAGGAGGGGTACTTCTGATGGGTATCGCTACGGAAGCAACGTTTCGAGGCTCGTCGCAGAGCTCCTCGCACCTCAACGATCGTGAGCCTGAGTTGGAGAGCACCGCAGTGAGTACCGACCTTGACCTGGGACTGCTGCGGGTTGCGACGGCCGGGTCCGTGGACGATGGCAAGTCCACGCTTATCGGGCGGCTGCTGCTCGACAGCAAGGCGATCTTCGAGGACCAGCTCGAGGCCGTCGAGGCCACGAGCAAGGCCAAGGGCCACGACCACACCGACCTCGCGCTGCTCACCGACGGGCTGCGCAGCGAGCGCGAGCAGGGCATCACCATCGATGTGGCCTACCGCTACTTCGCGACCCCTCGGCGCAAGTTCATCCTCGCCGACACCCCCGGTCACGCGCAGTACACGCGCAACATGGTCACCGGCGCCTCCACGGCCGATCTCGGCCTCGTCCTCGTCGACGCCCGCCACGGTCTGACCGAGCAGTCCCGCCGCCACACCGTCCTGCTGTCGCTGCTGCAGGTCCCCCACATCACGCTCGTGGTCAACAAGATGGACCTCGTCGGCTACGACGAAGCCGTGTACACCGCGATCCGCGACGAGTTCGTCGCCTTCACCGAGCAGCTACGGGTGCCCGCCGTCGCAACCTTCCCCATCAGCGCGCTCGTCGGCGACAACGTCGTCGAGACCAGCGACGCGATGCCCTGGTACGCGGGCACGAGCCTGCTCGAGCACCTCGAGACCGCTGAGAGCGCCGACCTCTTCGAGGCGAAGGGCGACCGCTTCCCCGTCCAGTACGTCATCCGTCCCCAGCAGGGCGAGCACCGCGACTACCGCGGCTACGCCGGCCGGGTCGAGGCCGGCACCTTCACCGTCGGTCAGGAGGTCGTCGTCCTCCCCAGCGGGGTGTGCACGACGGTCGCCGGCATCGACACGCTGGACGCCACGCACGAGCAGGCCGTCACCGGCCAGTCAGTGACGCTGCGCCTCGGCGACGACGTCGACGTCTCCCGCGGTGACCTCATCGCCGACGCCGAGCACGCCCCCGAGGTCACCCGTGAGGTCACCGCGACCGTCTGCTGGATGACGTCAGGTACCCTGCACAGCCGGCAGAAGCTGCTGCTCAAGCACACCACCCGCACGGTCAAGGCGGTCGTCGAAGGGCTGGGAGCACGCCTGGACGTCAACACGCTCGAGCGCGACGGCGAGGTCGGCGAGCTGGGGCTCAACGAGGTGGGGACGGTCTCCCTTCGGCTGTCGCAGCCTCTGGCTGTGGACGCCTATGCGACCCACCGCGCGACCGGGTCCTTCATCCTCATCGACCCGGCCACGGGCAACACGGTCGGTGCCGGGATGATCTCGGGCACCCACGGGGTCGAGTACACCATCTGACGTTGAGCCTCGCCGCACCTGCACGCCGACCTTTGCAGGGCTATCTCCGCTGTTCCGACATACTGTGCCGGGAAAGATCGCAACCGAGAACCTCGTGAGGACCACGTGACCAGCAAGATCACCGTCGTCGGCACGGGCTATGTCGGCCTGTCCATGGCCGTCCTGCTCGCGCAGCACCACCAGGTCGTCAGCTTCGACATCGACGCCGACCGCGTCGCGATGCTGCAGCAGGGTCGCAGCCCGATCCACGACGAGGAGATCATCGACTTCCTGGCCCACCGGGAGCTCGACCTGACCTTCACCCTCGACAAGGACCGGGCCTACGCCGACGCCGAGTTCGTCGTCATCGCCACACCCACCGACTACGACCCGCAGACCAACTACTTCGACACCTCCTCCGTCGAAGGGGTCATCGCCGACGTCATCGCGACCAACCCGGACGCGGTCATGGTCGTCAAGTCCACGATCCCGGTCGGTTTCACCGCTGGCGCCCGCGAGCGCTT
>NZ_JBFRDY010000017.1:0-22552 GCF_052114035.1 Janibacter sp. RAF52
GAAACGCCCGGTCCCATTCCGAACCCGGAAGCTAAGCCCTTCAGCGCCGATGGTACTGCACTGGGAACGGTGTGGGAGAGTAGGACGCAGCCGGACAAACATTGAAGTCGAGAGCCCCCAACGAGTCGTTGGGGGCTCTCGCACATCCCACGGGGCATCACATGTTTGCAATCCACGCCCCATCAGGGGAGTGGTAGGGGAGTCCCCAACGCGGGACCAGGGACGACAAGGGGGCCCGCCGACATCCGTCGGCGGGCCCCCTTCGTCATGTCCGGGTCACTCCTTGGGCGGAGCGCTCATGCCCTCCTTGATGAGGTTCATGACCGAGGAGTCGGCCAGCGTCGTCACGTCACCGATCTCGCGGTTTTCGGCGACGTCCTTGAGCAGGCGCCGCATGATCTTGCCCGAGCGCGTCTTGGGCAGCTCGTCGACGACCATGATCGAGCGGGGCTTGGCGATCGGGCCGATCTGCTGGCCGACGTGGTTGCGCAGCTCCTGGACGAGCTCGTCACCCTGGCTGCCCTCGGCGCCGTCCTGGCGCAGGATGACGAAGGCGACGACGGCCTGACCGGTCGTCTCGTCGCTGGCACCGACGACGGCGGCCTCGGCCACCCTCGGGTGGGAGACGAGTGCCGACTCGATCTCGGCGGTCGACAGACGGTGGCCCGAGACGTTCATGACGTCGTCGACTCGACCGAGGATCCAGATGTTGCCCTTGTCGTCGTACTTCGCCCCGTCACCGGCGAAGTAGTACTTCGGGCCGAAGCGGCTCCAGTAGGTGTCCTTGTACCGCTCCGGGTCGCCCCAGATGCCGCGCAACATCGACGGCCACGGCTTGGTGAGGACGAGGTAACCGACCTGCTCGGGCTCGGTGAGGGGCTGCCCCTCGTCGTCGAGGATCTCTGCCGCGATGCCGGGGATCGGGCGCTGCGAGCTGCCGGGCTCGAGGTCGGTGACTCCGGGGAGTGGGGAGTTCATGATCGCTCCCGTCTCGGTCTGCCACCACGTGTCGACGATCGGGGCGGTGCCGCCGCCGATCGTGTCGCGGTACCAGCGCCAGGCCTCGGGGTTGATGGGCTCACCCACAGACCCGAGCAGGCGGATCGAGGAGAGGTCGTACTTCTCCGGGATCTCCTTGCCCCACTTCATGAAGGTGCGGATCGCCGTCGGGGCCGTGTAGAGGATCGTGACCTTGTACTTCTCGACGATCTCCCAGAAGATCCCTCGGTGCGGGCTGTCCGGGGTGCCCTCGAAGAGGACCTGGGTGGACCCCTTCGCCAGCGGTCCGTAGACGATGTAGCTGTGCCCGGTCACCCAGCCGATGTCGGCGGTGCACCAGTAGACGTCCGTCTCGGGGTGCAGGTCGTGGACCACCGAGCTCGTGTAGGCGCACTGGGTGAGGTAGCCGCCGGTCGTGTGGAGGATGCCCTTGGGCTTACCCGTCGTCCCGGACGTGTAGAGGATGAAGAGCGTGTGCTCGCTGTCGTGCGGCTGCGCCTGGTGCTGGTCGGAGGCGGAGTCGACGACGTCGTGCCACCAGACGTCGCGCTCGTCGTCCCACTCGACGTCGATGCCGGTGCGCTGCACGACGAGGACCTTGCCCGCCGTCGTGCCCGGCACGGCCTGGTCGACGGCTGCCTTGAGCGGCATCGCCTTGCCCTTGCGGAACTGCCCGTCGCTCGTCACGACGACCTTGGCCTCGCCGTCCTCGATGCGTGCTCGCAGGGCGTCGGCGGAGAAGCCGCCGAAGACCACGGAGTGCGGGGCACCGATCCGGGCGCAGGCGAGCATGGCGATGACGGCCTCGGGGATCATCGGCATGTAGATGGCGACGCGGTCGCCCTTCGCCACCCCGAGGGACTCGAGGGCATTGGCCGCCTTGGACACCTCGCGCTGGAGGTCGGCGTACGTGATCGTGCGGTCGCTACCGTCGGCGGCGACCGCGTGGAGGGCCACCCGGTCGCCGTTGCCGGCCTCGACGTGGCGGTCGACGCAGTTGTAGGCGGCGTTGAGCTCACCGCCGACGAACCACTTCGCGAAGGGAGCCTCGCTCCAGTCGAGCGTCGTGTCGAAGTCCGTGCTCCACGTGAGCTGCTCACGGGCGCGCGCGGCCCAGAAGCCCTCGTGGTCGGCGGATGCCTCGTCGTACAGGGCTGCGGTGCCGTTGGCCTGGGCAGCGAACTCCGGGCTCGGGGCGTAGTCCGTCACATGTCCTCCTCATCGAGTGCCAGCGCGTCGTCGCGCTGGTGTGCGTTCACCCCCAGCCTCCACCCCGGCGTCACGGAGCACAACGCGGGTTCGCCGACGAGTCGGCGGACGCGGGGGAGCGGGCGACGAACGGTCCGTCGTGGGCACAGTGCACAGCAGCGGACGAAGGGGGCCGGCACGACGCTGTGCAGTCTGCTCAGTGGTCTGGCGGTCCGTGGTGCAGATCGACCCGCTCTGCCACGGTGGTGGGACCACAAGGAGGTGGTTGACGTGTTTACCGAGGGACAGTTGTACTCACCCGTGACCGAGCACGAGGACGGCACCGTCGAGGTGCACCTCGCCGACACCCATCCCGGGCGTGGCGACCAGGAGTACCTGCGCCGACGCGGCGAGATCGCCGGCGCGGCGCTCACCTGGGACCGCGGGGCGGAGCCGGTGCCCACGATCGAGTACACCGAGCAGGAGCACGGGGTGTGGAGCCGGGTGAGCCGGGAGCTGGCGCCGCTGCACGAGCGGCTGGCCCACCCCGAGTACCTCGCTGCCAAGAGTGCCCTCGGCCTGCCGACCGACCACGTCCCCCAGCTCGCCGAGGTGACCACACGGCTCGAGCCGATCACCGGGTGGAGCTACGTGTGCGCGCCGGGCCTGGTGCCGTTGCGCGACTTCTACGCCGACCTCGGCAGCCGCACCTTCAACTCCACGCAGTACCTGCGGCACGCCTCCGAGCCGCTCTACACGCCCGAGCCGGACATCATCCACGAGGTCATCGGGCACGCCAACCAGCTCGCCAGCCCGCGCCTGGCGGCCATCACCGAGGCGGCGGGGGCGGCCTCCCTCCGTCTGGAGACGGACGAGGCCATGCAACTCGTGGCCGACGTCTTCTGGTTTTCGATGGAGTTCGGCGTCATGTACGACGGGCCGGACCTCAAGGCCTACGGTGCCGGCATCCTGTCGAGCTTCGGCGAGATCCAGGAGTTCGAGCACATGGAGATCCGTGACCTCGACCTGGCCGACATGGGCACGCTCAACTACGACATCACCGTCTACCAGCCGGTGATCTTCGCAGCGCGATCGGTCAACCACCTCGAGGACGTCGTCGGCACCTTCTTCGCCCGGGTCGACGACGACGCGGCCGACGCGCTCCGGCGGGAGGCCGCCCAGCGGGGACTGCTCCCCATGGTTGCCGGCTGACGGCAACCTCTACTCTCGTCGCAGACAGGGGACGCTGCGTCCCCGACCACGACGACAAGGGGAAGACCATGATGACCAGTCGACGTGCCGGCGCCGCCGGCCTCCTCGCCGTCGCCGCCCTCGCGCTCTCGGCGTGCGGTGGCGAGAGCGGTGACGACGTCACCGACTCGGGGAGTCCCTCGAGCTCGGCGAGCACGAGCGAGGCGACCGAGTCGGAGACCTCGACCGATGAGTCGAGCACCGACGCCGAGGACAGCGAGTCGGAGGAGTCCGACGACAGCGAGTCCGACGACGCTGCCGCCTCCGGTGACGTGACCGAGCCCGGCACGGAGCTCGCGCTCGGTGACACCGCCACCATCCCCCAGGGGGACGACGGCGCGATGATCACCGTGACGGTCACCGAGATCACCGAGGGCTCCTCGGCAGACCTCGCAGACCTCAAGGACGCCGACAAGTACAAGGGCTACACGCCCGTCTACGTCCAGTACACGATGACCGGTACCGACAGCTCGACGGAGCTCGGCGGCGACATCCTCGACGACGTCGACCCGATCCTCGCCGACGGCCGCAAGGCCTCCACCCTCGTGATCATCGGCACCTCTCCCTTCAAGAAGTGCGACAGCAACTCGATCCCTAAGGACTTCGGCCCGGGCGACACCGAGACCACCTGCCAGGTGGCGATGGTCTCCTCCGGCCAGGAGGTCAGCGGTGCGCAGTACTCGCCCTACGAGGGCGACTACGCCGACGACGGGGCGGTCGTCTGGAAGAAGTGAGCCCCGCACTCACCGCACGACGAGCGACTCGACACCGGTCAGGATGATGTCCAGGCCGGTGTCGAAGTCGCTCTCGGGCCGAGCGTCGGGGGCGATGCCCGACCGTGCCGCCTGCGCGTGGGACTGCTCGTCGTAGGCGTGCCCGTAGACGAAGTGCAGCAGGGTGCGCGCCGCCGTCTTCGCCCCGCGCGCGTCGAGGCCGGTCGCGCCGAGGATCTCGCGCAGCTCGTCGAAGGGCGCCCGGCCGCCCATGCCGAAGGCCCACATGCTCATGACGATGTCAGCGCCGTCCGGGTAGGCGGTGACGGCCGCGTGCAGGTCCCGGCAGCGCTGACGCACGACCTCCTGCCAGGGGAGCTCGAGGTCGGTGGCGTCGCGGGTGGGGCGGCGCGCGAGGATGGCGTCGGCCACGTCCCCGAGCAGGGTCTGCTTGTTGGCGACGTGGTGGTAGAGCGCGCTCTGCTGCACGCCGAGCTCGGCGCCGAGCGCGCGCATCGTCAGGTCGGGCAGGCCGACCCGGGAGAGCAGGCCGAGGGCGGTGGTCACGATCCGCTCGTGGGAGAGCGGCCGCTGGTGGGTCCGTCGCGTCGGCGGCACGGGCGCTCCCTTCGAGCGGGTCGAGATCGGGGGTCCAGTTGACCACACGTGATCGAGGGCCCTAACCTGAACGCCGTTCACTTGGATGAACGGCGTTCATGCACATGAGGGGAATCGGCAGCATGACCACAGCACCGGCCGCCCGGGCCGCCACGGCGAGCACCGACCTGGC
Source organism: Janibacter sp. RAF52 (assembly GCF_052114035.1). NCBI lineage: Bacteria > Bacillati > Actinomycetota > Actinomycetes > Micrococcales > Intrasporangiaceae > Janibacter > Janibacter sp. RAF52. Next base: position 4,942 of record NZ_JBFRDY010000017.1, read on the forward strand.
CCTCGTCTCCTCCCTCGCCGCACTGATCGCGGTCTGCTCCGTCCTACCCGCGGTCAACCTCTCGGTCTTCGCACCGATCACGCTGCAGACCTTCGGGGTCCTCCTCGCCGGCGCGATCCTCGGGGCCCGACGCGGTGCGCTCGCCGTCCTCCTGTGGATCCTCGTCGGGACGATCGGGCTGCCCGTCTTCGCCAACGGCAAGGCCGGGCTGCCGGTCCTCGTCGGCCCGACCGGGGGATACATCCTCGGGTTCGTCGTCGGGGCGGCGATCATCGGGGCCGTCGCCACCGTCGCGGTCCGGCGCGCCGGTCGCGGCACGGTGTGGGTGCTCACCGCAGGAGGGCTGCTCGCGCTCCTGGTCGTCCACGCCGCCGGCATCGTCGGCCTGCACCTGCGGGCGGGGCTCGGGTGGCAGGCCGCAGCCACCGTCGACGGCGCCTTCTGGATCGGTGACCTGGTCAAGCTCGCGGCCACCGTGCTCGTCGCGGCCGCGGTGCACCGCGCCTTCCCCGACCTGCTGCGTCGCCGCGCCTGATGGCCCGCATCCAGCTCGACCACGTCACCGTCCGCCGGCCCACGGCGACCGGCGACCTGCTCGTGCTCGACGAGACGAGCCTGCTCGTCAGCGAGTCCCGCGTGGCGTTCATCGGCCCCAACGGTGCCGGCAAGTCGACCCTGGCCCGTCTCGTCAACGGGCTGGTCACTGCCTCGACAGGGGCCGTGCACGTCGACGGCGTCGACGTGGCACGTCGCGGCCGCGAGGTGCGGCGCCGGGTGGCCTTCACCTTCACCGACCCGCACGCACAGCTCGTCATGCCGACGGTCGCCGAGGACGTGGCCCTGTCGCTGCGCGCCACGCGACCCGACCGACGCGCACGCGACGCCGCCGTGGGTGAGGTGCTCGAGCAGCACGGCCTGGCGGGTCTGGCCGACCGCAGTGTCCACGCCCTCTCCGGTGGGCAGGCCCAGCTGCTCGCCCTGGCGAGCGTCCTGGCCACCGGCCCGGACGTCCTCGTCGCCGACGAGCCGACGACGCTGCTCGACCTGGCGGCCTCCCGGCGCGTCGGGGACCTGCTCATGGGGCTGCCGCAGCAGGTCCTGCTCGTCACCCACGACCTCGAGCTCGCCGGTCGGTGCGACCGGGCACTCCTCGTCGACGGCGGCCGGGTCGTGGCCGACGGACCCGCGGCCGACGTCGTCCACCACTACCGCGCCCGGGTGGCCGCGTGCTCCTGATGGTGCACCGTCCCGGGACCTCGCTCGTCCACCGGGCCCCGGCGGGTGCCAAGCTCACCCTGCTCGCCGCCGTGGGTTTCGGGCTGGCCATCGCTGGCGGCTGGCTGTGGGCAGCACTCGCGCTGGGTGCTGCGCTCACCCTCCTCGTCGTTGCGGGCACCACCGTGAGGGTGCTTGCGACCACCCTGCGCGGACTCGTCCTCGTGACGCTCGCCCTCGGTGCCTGGCTCACCTGGCAGGCGGGCTGGCCCCGCGCCGCCGAGACCGTCGGTGACCTCGTGGCACTCGTCCTGCTCGCACACCTCGTCACGGCGACGACCCGGGTCGACGACATGCTCGACACCGTCGAGCGGGCCCTGCGCCCGCTCCGCCGATTCGGCGTGCGCCCCGACCGCGTCGCCCTGGCGATCTCGCTCGTGCTGAGGGCCGTGCCGGCCACCGCCGAGGCGGCCGGGCAGACGCGGGACGCGGCGCGGGCACGCGGGCTGGAGCGCGACCCCAGGGCGACCTTGACCCCCTTCGTCGTGCGGGTCGTGCGTGACGCGCGGTTGCGGGGGGAGGCGCTCCACGCCCGAAGTGTGGGCGATGACCAGACCGGAAGACACGGATGAAGGGAAGACCATGACCACCTACGACGAGATCGTCGCGCGGGTCCTCGCCGGCTCCGAGGCGACGCCGCAGGAGGCACTGACGGTGCTGCGCGCTCCGGACGAGGACGTGCTCGACGCCGTCGCCGCAGTGGCCCGGCTGCGGCGGGCCCACTACGGGATGACCGTCAAGGTCAACTACCTCGTCAACCTCAAGTCCGGGCTGTGCCCTGAGGACTGCGGCTACTGCTCCCAGGCGCTCGGGTCGACCAGCGAGATCCTGCGCTACACCTGGCTCAAGGAGGACCAGGCGCTCGACCAGGCCCGGGCCGGGGTGCGGGGAGGCGCGTCGCGTGTGTGCATGGTCGCCAGCGGTCGCGGCCCCACCGACCGTGACGTGGAGCGGGTCGTGGGGATGGTCGGCGCGATCAAGGAGGAGCACCCCGAGGTCGAGGTCTGTGCCTGCCTCGGGCTGTTGCGCGACGGTCAGGCCGAGCGCCTGCGCGAGGCCGGTGTCGATGCCTACAACCACAACATCAACACCGCGCAGTCGCACCACGACTCCATCGTCACGACGCACACCTACGAGGACCGGGTGCGTACCGTCGCCATGGCCCAAGGAGCCGGGCTGTCGGCGTGCAGCGGCCTCATCGCCGGCCTCGGGGAGAGCGACGAACAGCTCGTCGAGGCACTGGTCGCCCTGCGGGAGATGGGGTCCGACTCCATCCCGGTCAACTTCCTCATCCCCTTCGACGGGACGCCCAAGCAGCAGACGTGGGAGCTGACCCCGCTGCGCTGCCTGCGCATCCTCGCCGCCGCGCGACTGCTCGCGCCGGCCGCCGAGCTGCGGATCGCGGCGGGCCGCGAGATGCACCTGCGCGGCGTGCAGGGGCTGGCGCTGCAGGTGGCCAACTCGATCTTCCTCGGCGACTACCTCACCGCCGAGGGACAGGCGGCGGAGGAGGACCTCGCGCTCATCGCGGACCACGGGTTCACGGTCCTGGGTGCCGACGAGCCGACCGGCGACGGGGCGACCGCGACCGTGCCGGCCATCCGGCGCCGCGGGGCCGGCACGAACGTCCCGGCCAACGCCTGAGGACATGACGAAGGGGGGAGAGCCGTGGCTCTCCCCCCTTCGCCCGTGGGGTGGTGCTGGTGGTCGGTCAGTGGTCGATGACCTCGGCGACGCCGTGACCGGTGAGGCTGCGCACCTCCATCTCGGCGTACTTCGCGCGGTTGAACTCCTTGCTCGTCACCGAGCCGAGCCACCCGAGGAAGAAGCCAAGCGGGATGGAGACCAGACCGGGGTTGGCCAGCGGGAAGATGTCGAAGTCGGCGCTCTTGAGCATGGCGGTCTCCGAGCCCGACACGACCGGCGACAGGGCGATGAGGATCAGCGCCGAGCCGAGGCCGCCGTACATCGACCACAGCGCACCCCGCGTGTTGAAGCGCTTCCAGAAGAGGCTGTAGAGGATGGTCGGCAGGTTGGCGCTCGCCGCGACGGCGAAGGCCAGCGCCACGAGGAAGGCGATGTTCTGGTCCTTGGCGAGCATGCCACCGAGGATCGCCACGACGCCCGTGCCGATCGCCGCGTACCGCGAGACCCTGACCTCTTCCTCCTGCGAGGCCTTGCCCTGCTTGAAGACCTGGTTGTAGAGGTCGTGGGCGAAGCTCGCGCTGGCCGTGATCGTCAGACCCGCCACCACCGCGAGGATCGTCGCGAAGGCGATGCCCGAGACGATGCCGAGCAGCCACGACCCACCGAGCTCGAAGGCGAGCAGCGGGGCCGCCGCGTTGGCCTTGCCCGGTGCGGCGTTGATCGTCTCCGGGCCGACGAGGGCGCCGGCGCCGTAGCCGATGACGAGGGTCAGCAGGTAGAAGCCACCGATGAGCCAGATGGCCCACTCGACGGACTTGCGGGCCTGCTTGCTCGTCGGGACGGTGTAGAAGCGCTGCAGCACGTGGGGCAGGCCGGCGGTGCCGAGCACGAGGGCGAGCGAGAGCGAGATGAAGTCGATCTTCGACGTGAGGTTGACGCCGTACTTCAGCCCCGGCTCGAGCAGCTTTTCACCCGCCGCGGGGTTCTTGTCGACGGCCTCCTGCATGAGCGCCGAGAAGTTCATGCCGAACATCCCGAGGACCCACACGGTCATGATCGCGGTCGCGGCGATGAGGAGCACCGCCTTGATCATCTGCACCCAGGTGGTGCCCTTCATGCCGCCGATCATCACGTAGGCGACCATGACGATGCCGACGATCGCGATGACGACGTTTTGCGCGAAGGCGCCGTCGACGCCCAGGAGCAGCGAGACGAGGCCACCGGCGCCGGCCATCTGCGCCAGCAGGTAGAAGAAGGAGACCGCGAGGACCGAGGTCGCCGTCGCGATGCGCATCGGCCGCTGCTGCAGTCGGTAGGAGAGCACGTCGGCGAGCGTGAAGCGGCCGGTGTTGCGGAAGAGCTCGGCGACGAGCAGCAGCGCGACGAGCCAGGCGACGAGGAAGCCGATCGAGTAGAGGAAGCCGTCGTAGCCCTGGAGGGCGATGGCGCCGGCGATGCCGAGGAAGCTCGCCGCGGACAGGTAGTCACCGGCGATGGCCAGCCCGTTTTGCCGCCCGGAGAAGGCCGCGCCACCGGTGTACATCTGGCTCGCCGTCTTGTTGCCGGCGGCGACCTTGACGACGATCGCCAGCGTCACGACGACGAAGACGACGAAGATCGAGATGTTGAGCGTCGGCGACCCCGTCTGGGTCGCTGCGGGGACGAGGGTGATCATCCGTCCACCTCCGGGGTTTCGTCGGCGCCGACCTGTGCGGCGAGGGCCTCGGCGGCGGGGTCGAAGACCCGCCCGGCCCAGCGGATGTAGATGATCGTGATGGCGAAGGTCGTGACGAACTGCCCGAGCCCGAGGAGCAGGCCGATGTTGATGTTGCCGAGCACCTTGGTCCCCATGAACCCGGGGGCGAACATCGAGAGCAGGACGTAGAGGAAGTACCACGCCAGGAAGAAGGCGGTGACGGGGAAGACGAACCCGCGGAAGGTGCGGCGTAGGTCGCCGAACTCCGTGGACTCCTGGACGGCGATGTAGCGCTCGCCGAGCGGTTGAGCGTCGTTGCTCATGGCTCACCTCCGGTAGTGGGGGCCCGGACGTCGACGGCCGGACCGCACCAGAGTGACGCGGGCCACCTCGCGGCGGGGGCGGTGACGCGGGGTGGCTCGACCGGCGGGAGCAGCCGTCGCCGTGCGGGCCGTTCCGGTGCGACGAGCGGGCGGGAGCGCGCGACGAGCGGTCAGCGGGCCTCGGCGAGGACGTCCTCCGGGGTGTGCAGGCGGGTCATCGTGCGGGCCCAGCGTCGCGGGCGGGAGCCCGGCGTGAGCAGCGAGACGACGATCGCGACGACGACGGCGAGCGGCGTCGCCCAGGCCGTCGGTGCGGCGACGAGCGCACCCGGCCATCCCTCGGGCGCGAGGGCGAGGACGGAGACGATCGCCGCGAGGCTCGTCGTGGTGCCGCCGACGAGGACGCCCGCGGCCGCTCCCTTCGCGGTGAGGCGGGTCCACCAGACGCCGAGGATCAGCAGGGGCGCAAAGGTGGCGGCGGCGATGGCGAAGGCGTGCCCCACCGCGGAGGAGATGCCGATCGGCTCGGCCGTGACGGCTGCGACGAAGGGGGCGAGCACCCCGACCATGGCGGCGAGCCGGAAGGAGGAGGACGGGGTGGCGTCACCCTGGGTGAGGCGGGCGGTGAGCGGCCGCAGCACGTCCTGGTCGATGGCGCCGGCGACGGACATCGCGACACCCGAAGCGGTGGCGAGGAAGGCGGCGAAGGCCCCGGCGGCCACGAGTGCCGTGAGGAGCTGACCGTCGAGCCCGGAGAGCATGGCGCCGGGCAGGGCGAGGACGACGGTGCGGCTGGGGTCGCCGGCGGTGTCGACGGGGTCGAGGTAGGCCCGGCCGAGGTACCCGTAGACCGGCGGGAAGACGTAGAAGATGCTCAGCAGGGCGAGGACGGAGACGGTCGTACGGCGCGCCGCGACCCCGTCCGGGTTGGTGTAGAAGCGCACGGCGATGTGCGGCAGGCCCATCGTGCCGAGGCAGAGCGCGGCGAGGGTGCTGTAGGTCGTGAAGAGGGTGCGGGGCGTGGGTTCGTCGGAGGTGAGCGGCTCCCACCAGGACGCGGGGGCCTGCGGTGTGGGTGAGCCGGAGCGGTGCCAGACGAGCAGCAGGACGAAGGCGGGGACGGCGATCGCCGTGAGCTTGATCCAGTACTGCACGGACTGCACGAGCGTCACCGAGCGCATGCCGCCGGCTGCGACGTTGAGCACGACGATGACGGTGAGGACCGTCGCGCCGACCCAGGTGGGCAGCCCGCTCACGTGGCGCAGCGCCAGGCCGGCACCCTGCATCTGGGGGAGCAGGTAGAGCCAGCCGATGCCGACGACGAGGAGGGCGCACCCGCGGCGCAGGGCCCGGGACTCCAGACGGGCCTCGGCGAAGTCGGGGAGGGTGTAGGCGCCGGATCGCCGCAGGGGTGCGGCGACGAGGATGAGCAGCACGAGGTAGCCGATGGTGTAGCCGATCGGCATCCACAGCATGTCGATGCCCTGGTCGTAGACGAGCCCGGCGACGCCAAGGTAGCTGGCCGCCGAGAGGTACTCGCCGCCGATGGCACTCGCATTGCGCCAGGGGGTGACGGTGCGGCCGGCGACGTAGAAGTCGCTCGTGCCCTTGGCCAGTCGCAGCCCGAGCGCACCGAGCGTCAGCGTCGTCAGGCAGACGATCGCGATCGCCAGGACGCTCAGGGGCTCGGTCACCGGCGCCCCACGACGTCGCCGAAGTCGGCCTCGAGCCGCTCGCTGGCGCGGGTGTACCACCGAGCGGTGAGGACGACGCCCGGGTAGACGAGCACGCCGAGCACCACCCACGGCAGGGGCAGCCCGAAGGCGGTCCAGCGTCGGGCCGCTGGGATGAGGGCGAAGACGAGGGGCAGCGCTCCGAGCGTCACCGCACCGAAGGCGATGGTCGAGAGGGAGAGCTGGAGCTGGGCGCGCATGAGCGAGGTGACGTAGGCCGCCCCGAGCGAGGAGTTGCCGGCGATCTCGTCGCGGACCGTCCGGGGACGTTCGCGGCGGCTGGGGCGGCGGGTCCGCGTGACCCGGACCCGCTGGGGAGGGGTGCTCACCCCTCGTCCGAGCCCTGGCGGGGCCGGAGGAGGGTGCCGCGCAGGTGTCGGGTGTGCCGGCGGCTGACCTGCAGCTCGGTGCCGTCGACGACGACGCTGCAGCGCCCACCGTCCTGGTGGATCTCGCTGATGTGTCGCGTCGAGACGAGGGTCGAGCGGTGGATGCGGACAAATCCTGCCGCGGCCCATTGCTCCTCGAGGGTGGCGAGCGGGATGCGCACGAGGTGAGAGCCGGTGGGGGTGTGCAGCCGCGCGTAGTCACCCTGGGCCTGGACCCAGCGGATGTCGCTGCGGGGGATGAAGCGGGTGACCCCGCCGAGCTCGACCGGGATGGTCTCCGCGTCCTCGGGCGGTGACGGGTGGGCCTCGCGCTTGGCGGCGGTGAGGCAGCGACGCACGGCCTCGCCGATGCGCTCGGGGCGCACGGGCTTCATGAGGTAGTCGACGGCGTCGAGGTCGAAGGCGTCGACCGCGTGCTCGTCGTGGGCGGTGACGAAGACGACCTGTGGGCGCTCGGTGAAGCGCCGGATGACGCGGGCCAGCTGCATGCCGTCGAGCCCGGGCATCGAGATGTCGCTGAAGACGACGTCGACGTGCTCACGCTCGAGGGCGGCCAGGGCAGCGGTCCCGCTCGCGGCCGTGAGCACGCGGGCGACCCGCTCGTCCCGGTCGAGGAGCCAGGCGACCTCGTTGCGTGCCGGTGCCTCGTCGTCGACCACGAGCACGACGAGCCCGTCGGGCTGGGGCGGAGGTGGCATGGCCACCAGACTAGGCCGGTTCTTCGAGTGCAGGGGAGTACTTGGGTACCCGGAAGGAAACCCTCATCCCGGCGCCCGGCGCCGTGTCGACGACGAGGCCGAACTCATCGCCGTAGACCTGACGGAGCCGGGCGTCCACGTTGCCGAGGCCCACGGAGTCGGCGCGCGACTGGCCGTCGAGCACCTTGCGGATCGACTCCGGCTCGGCGCCGACGCCGTCGTCGTCGATGGTGATCTCGGCCTCGGTGCCGTGGTCGGTCGCGCTGAGGGTGACGTGCCCCGGACCCTCCTTGGGTGCCAGGCCGTGGCGCACCGCGTTTTCGACGAGGGGTTGGATCGCGAGGTAGGGGACGCGGACCGGCAGCACCTCCGGGGCGATCTTCAGGGTGATGCCGAGCCGGTCGCCGAAGCGGGCCTGCTCGAGCACGAGGTAGCGCTCGACATTGCGCAGCTCCTCCCGCACCGTCGTGAAGGCGCCGCCGCGCCGCAGTGCGTAACGGGTGAAGTCGGCGAACTCGAGCAGCAGCTCGCGGGCCCGTGCCGGGTCGGTGCGCACGAAGGAGGCGATCGCGGCGAGGGAGTTGTAGATGAAGTGCGGGGAGATCTGGGCGCGCAGGGCGCGCAGCTCGGCCTCCATCGCGCGGGTGCGCTCGAAGGAGAGGTCGGCGAGCTCGACCTGCGTGGCGACCCAGGCGGCGACCTCCTCCGCAGCGCGGGCCAGACCCGCGGAGACGGCCTGGCCGTAGCCGGCGACGGCCCCGATGACCCGACCATCCGCGGTCACCGGAGCGATGACCGCCGCCCGCACGGGGCAGTCGGTCTGCGTGCACGTGACGACGTCGGGGCCGAGGACCACGGTCTGGCCGGACGAGAGGACCGGTGCGGCCTGGTCGACCACGCTCGGCAGGTGGTGCCTCCCTTCGCCCTCCCACACGAGGACGCTCGAGGTGTCGCACACCGCCAGCCCCGGGGTGGCGAGCATGGCGCGAAGGTAGGGCGCGGCGCGCTCGCAGCCATCGTCGGTGAAGCCGTCGGCGAGGTGGCGAGCGGCTTCGGAGGCGGTGTGCAGGGTCTCGTAGGTGGCCTGGTCGGTGACCGAGATGAAGCCCGGGCGGGCGCGTCGCCAGCGGGCGAGGCCGATGACGAGCCACACCGCGAGGAAGGCGCCGGTGACCACCGCCACGGTGGGCAGGTGCAGGCCGGCGTCCATGGCCGCACCCTAGTGCGGCCTACGCTGTGCGGGTGCCTGACTCCAGCCCCCTCGTCACCGCCCTGACCCAGCTCGCCGAGATCCCCGAGGTCGCGCAGGCCTCGGACCGGGCCCGCGAGGTGTGCACCAACCTCCGGTGGCACGAGGCGCTGCGGCGACGGATCCCCGAGGCATCGGCGGAGTCGCGCGTGCGGGGCGCGTGGGCGAGCGCCGAGCTCGACGGGGCGCGCTCGACGGCGTCGATCGTGCGCGAGCTGATGATGGGGGCGCGGGAGCGCACCCCGGACCCGGACCCTGCCGAGCGCGTCATCCACGGCGCCATCGCGGCGACGGCCGAGAGCGAGCACCTGCGTGACCTCGTGACCCGTGCCCCGGGCCAGGCGCTCGCCCGGCTGCACACGGCCGCCGCGGCCGAGCTCGTGGAGGACCGTGACCAGCTGGGGCGTCCGCGGGTCGAGGGGGAGGGGTGCGAGGAGTTCGCCGACCTCGGGCCGGCCCCGACGGGTGCCGAGCTGCGGCAGCGTCTCGACGGGATCATCGAGCTCATGCGGTCGGCGAGCGCCGCGCCGGCGCTCGTCGTCGCCTCGATCGTCCACGCGGAGATCGCGGCGACCCGGCCCTTCGTCGTCGGCAACGGCCTCGTGGCACGCGCGGTGGAGCGCGCGCTCATCGCGGCGACCGGGCTGGACCCCACCGGTGTGGCCGTCCCCGAGGCGGGTCACGGGCACGAAGGGGGGCCCGCCTACCTCGGGTCGCTCAACGGGTACGTCCACGGTGGCGCGCCGGGGGTCAGCCTGTGGCTCACGCACTGCGGGGACTCGCTCGTCGCGGGCGCCGAGGAGGGCTGGCGGGTGGCCGACTCGGTGCGCTCGGGACGACTCGGCTGAGGGCGCCGGAGGTTACCCACCGGTCCGAATTGCATTCGAGCCGATGCGTATTAGAGTTGCTGATCAGCCGCTCCCTTCGGGTTGAGCGGCCAACGCACGGCTCCCTCCCCCCCGGAGTCCGCGCGTTGACGGCCCCGGCGCTCCCCCGCCGGGGTCGTCCCCTTTTCCCGGGGCGCGTCCCCAGCCCTGCCGAGGCCCTGCCGGGCCCGTGCCGTCTCGTCGTCCACAGGCCAGCGCCGGGGCCGGTGCTCGTCCACAGGTGCGCCGCGATCGTCCCGTGAGCTGCGGGTAGCGGGCACGGTCGAGGCATGCACCCCGTCGTCGTCATCACCGCAGCCTCGGGTGGTCTGGGCGTCTCGACCTTCGCCGCGACCGCCGCCACCGTCCTCGCCCGGGAGGCCTCACCCACGCTGGTGGACGGCGCCTTCGGCGGCGGGGGAGTGGACGCGACGGTGGCGGCCGAGCACCTCGAGGGGCTGCGGTGGGGTGACCTCGCCGACCACGACGGGCGGGTCGACGCGGCTCGGCTGCGCGAGGCACTGCCGCGGGGGCCGGTCCCCGTGCTGGCGGCCCGCGGGCAGCGGCCGTCGGCCGAGGTCGTGCGTGATGTCGTCACGGGGCTGGCGGCGATCGGTCCCGTCGTCGTCGACCTGCCGTGCTCGGGGCGGCTCCCACGGGTGTGGTCGGAGATGGCAGACGTCGCGGTGGTGCTGGTGGGGCTGCGCCCGCGGTGGCTGCGTGACGGTGAGGCGCTCGCCGGGCAGGGCAGTCTGCCGGAGCAGACCCTGCTCGTCACCCGGGGGCCACGCCGCGCCGGCCGGGTCGCCGAGCGTGCGGCCGACCACCTGGGGCTGACCCTGCTCGACCACCTCTGCGACGACCCGGGCGTGGTGCGCGACGAGGCCCATGGGCGGGCGCCACGGCCCAAGGGCCCGGTGGGCGAGGTCGCGCGCGCCCTGGCGGCAGCGCTGCCGGAGGCTCGGCAGCCGCTGTCGGAGCAGGTCCTGGGGCTGGCGTCATGACGTGGTCGAGCGCGATCGACGCGCAGGTGCGGGCCGGTCGCGCGCCGGACGACGCCGTGATCGAGGAGGTGGCCCGCACCGAGGCGGTCCGCCTGGGCAGCGCAGGGGCGCTGCGACGCTCGGGTCAGCTGCGAGCCGACCTCATGGGGCTCGGGACGCTCGAGCCCCTCGTCGAGGACGAGGCCGTGACGGACGTGCTTGTCAACGGCGATGGGTCGGTGTGGGTCGACCGCGGTGCCGGGGTGGTGGCCGCCGGGGTGGAGCTCGACGGGCCCGAGGCGGTGCGTCGGCTCGCGACGCGCCTCTCCGCGGTGGCAGGTCGTCGCCTGGACGATGCCCAACCCTGGGTCGACGGGTTGCTCCCGCGGGGGATCCGGCTGCACGCCGTGCTGCCCCCGCTCGTGGCCGGTGGCGCCCACCTGAGCCTGCGGATCCCGCGTCACCGAGGCGGAGGACTCGATGCGCTCGTCACGCTCGGCATGGCCAGCGCCGGCCAGGCCGCACGGTTGCGCGAGATCGTCCACGACCGGCAGGCCTATGTCGTCACGGGCGGCACGGGCACGGGCAAGACGACCCTGCTCGCGGCCCTGCTCGCCGAGGTGCCGGCGGCCGAGCGGCTCGTCGTCGTCGAGGACGTCGGCGAGATCGACGTCGGCCACCCACACGTCGTGCGCCTGCAGGCCCGGTCGGCCAACACCGAGGGGGCCGGCGAGGTGACGATGGTCGACCTCGTGCGGCAGGCCCTGCGGATGCGCCCGGACCGCCTCGTCGTGGGAGAGGTCCGCGGGGCAGAGGTGAGGGACCTCCTGCTCGCCCTCAACACGGGCCACGAAGGGGGCTGCGGCACCCTCCACGCCAATCGCGCCGAGGACGTGCCGAGCCGGCTCGAGGCGCTGGGAGCGCTCGCCGGGATGAGTCGTGATGCGGTGCGCGCGCAGGTGGCCAGCGCGCTCGAGGTCGTCGTCCACCTCCGTCGTGTCGGCGGCCGACGGGTCGTCGACTCCATCGGTCCATTGCCGGTGCGGTCATGACGCTCGCAGTCGTGGGCCTCGTCCTCGCAGCGGCCCTCGTCTGGCCCGGCCGAGCCGCCGGCGTCGACATGGGCCCTGGCAGCGCCCTCGCCACACCGCGCAGGTGGTGGCGGGGTCGTCACGTGTCGACCGGTCGGGTCGAGGACCTCGAGTCGCTCGCCGGGGTGGCCGATCTGCTCGCGATGGCCCTGCGCTCGGGCGCGGCGCCGGTGTCGGCCCTGCGGGTCGTCGCCGCCCAGGCGCCCCGACCGTGGCGCCGGGTGCTCGAGGAGGTGCGCGACGAGCTGGCAACTGGTGGCGTCGCGGGGGCGGTGTGGCGTCGGCACGCGAGCGAGCGCGAGGAGTTGGCGCCGCTCGCCGGTGCGTGGTCGCTCAGCGAGGACCTGGGTGTCGCGCTCGCCCCGTCGATGGCGACGAGTGCGCAGGTGCTGCGGGCCAGGGTGCAGGCCCGGCGACGTCTGGAGGCCTCGACGGCGGGTGCCCGAGCGACGATGCGGATGCTCACGCTGCTGCCACTGGTGGGGCTGCTGGCGGGGTTCGCCTTCGGCCTGACGCCGTGGGAGGTGTACGGGCACAGCGCGGTGACGATGGCCTGCGCTGTGCTCGGCCTCGTGCTCACGGCGCTCGGCTGGCTCGTCTGCCGGCGGGTGCTCGCCCGTGCTGTCGCGCCCCGGGAGCACACGTGAGCCCGACCGTCGCCTTCCTCGTCGTCGTGGCGGTCCTTGCCTGGCCCGGCCGCAGCGCTCATCTGCGGTGGTGGCGCCGTGACGCGGAGCCCGTGGGGGAGGCGCCGGCCTCCTCGGTCACGGTGGACGAGGTTGCGGACGCGAGCGTCCTGCTCGCACTCGCCCTGCAGTCCGGTCGTGGGCTCGTGCAGTCCCTCGACGAGGTGGCCGGGGTGTCCGCGGCCGGCGCGGCGGAGGACCTGCGCCGGGTGGCCGCCGCCCTGCGCTGGGGGCGATCCATGAGCCAGGCGTGGACCTACGCCCGTGGGGTGTGGGGGCCGACGGCGACGGCCTTCGTCGTCGCGGACGCCGTCGGAGCTCCGTCGGCGACCGTGCTCCTCGACGCCGCGAGCAACCTGCGTGAGACCGAGGCGAGACGTCTCGAGGAAGCGGGAGGTCGGGCGGCGGTCATGCTCGTGCTGCCCCTCGGCCTGTGCTTCCTGCCGGCCTTCATCGCGACGGCCGTGGTGCCCACGGTCGCCGTGCTCGTGGGGACCCAGCTGTCCTGAGGAGTGGGTGACCCATGAGCGGGGTCCTGACGATCACCGCAGCCAGACGGCCGGCGGTGCCTCGCTGATCGCCGTGCACCACGCTGGCTGCCTCCTTCCGAGATCGAGCGGTCGACGGCTGCGAGCGGACCATCGGGGATCCACAGGTGGCGGGTGCCGGGTGGGGTCGTGCACAGATCGCGTGAGTAGCGGTCGCGAGGGGAGGTGCGGGCGAAGGGTGGACCTCACCGCGGCACATCGGGTGCTGCCGAAGGGGAGGAGCGTCCCATGACGAAGTCCATCGTCCGGTGGAGCCACCGGGCCCGGTTGGCCTGCGAGGCCGGCATGACGACCGCCGAGTACGCCGTGGGCACCTTGGCTCCGTGAGTGAACATATCCCGCGGTCGTGAGCTTGCCGAGTGGCCGGCAAATCAGCGGTGAGTGCTCTGGTCCGGACGTCGACGGCGTAGGTCAGGTGGGCATCACGGCTGTCCACGTCGGTGTACCGGGGCAAGAAGCGGGCGCTGCTCAGGTCTCGTGCGGGACGCTGTCGACGTCGTTCAAAGTGAGTGTCTCGCGCATCGCGTCGACGACCTGGTGTGCCGGCCAGTCGTCGGGGGCTGCCAGGACGGTCCCGGTCTCTCGGTGGGTGATCGTGATGCCGGCGGCGACCTGGTCGATGGTGGCGATGTCCTGGTGCAGCCAGATGCGGTGGCCGATCGGCACCTGCCAGGAGGTGCTCGGGCGCGCGAGGCGCAGGACTGCGCGATCGCGGAAGTTGCCGGCCAGCGGCTCCCACGCATCGACCACGCCCTCGACGATCGGATCGACAACGGCACTGTCGATGGGCCCCGGCGTCCCCTTCTCGATGGTCACTACTGCTCGGTTGGCTGGCATCCGCCCACCGCGGATGCTCGACCCGGCTCGGATCCCCACGTCGACGGACACCCCGTTCACCTCCTGGCTGAGGGAGAGGGAGTACCCGCTGATCGGCTCGGGGGTCCCGTCCTGGGAGGTGAACATCTGCGAGGTGACCCATGCCGTCTGCTCGGGCAGGACGGCCGGCCACATCCCCCACACGCGGCCGTTCGGGTATCGCCACCCGTCAACCGGGAACAGCGGACCCAGACGCTGGATCGTGGCAGCAGTCCTGCGTGCCACAGTTTCAGCGTCCTCGGGTCGAGCGTCCCAGAAGGTCAACAAGTTGGCCTTGGTCGCGTCGATCAAACGTGGCTCCACACCACTCACCTTTCCTTCGGCTCGTACACGACATCGATGCTGGTGTAACCCCTGTCGTCGAGGATTTCACGGATCGCGTCGGCGGAGTCGGGGTCAGAGACCTTCCACTCGAGGACTGCCCCATCGGGAACCGTGCGGGTCTGCCGCTCAGCCTCGTCCAAGAGGGTGGCCTTCATCCCTCGCGCCCATGGCGTGCCCGGATCACTGACCAGGGACCTGTAGCCGTCCTTGGCGTCCTCGAACTTCTCCGGCGTGGAGCCGCTCGCGTCCAGATGGCCATCGAACGCGACGGGGCGGCCGGTCGCCGGGTCCCGCACGATGTACTCCGGCACGCGCCCGTCCGGTAGCCGCTCGACCCCGGTGACCTGTTCTTGGTAGTCCATCCCGCGTTCGCCGCCGGGCTTCGTCGCTGCCCAGCCGGGCTCGAAGTCCTCCGGCAGCGGGTGGGCGGACGGAGGCTTCTTGGACTAGACGACCCAGTCCGGGTAGTCGCCCGGCCTCGGATTGTCCTTGCCGAAGCCGAAATCCACCGGGATGGAGCCACGGTCGTCGGCCAGCTTCCGCAGCAGGTCGGAATCGTTGACCACGCCCTTGAGGAGGCGCTTGGTCGTCATGACCACGCCCTTGCCCGCCCAGCCTGCCGCGGGGACCACCGAGGCAGCCACGCCCAACTGGTCCAGGCCCGAGGCCTGGTCCCACCACCCCTTGGAGTCGTCAAGGATCTCCGTGGTCTCGTTGACGGTGTCCTTGAACATCCCCCAGCCAAAGCCTGACCCCAGCGGGCCGTAACGAGTGACGTACGGGTCGATCAGCTCGACAACATCACCGGCCTTGTGTGCCGCCCAGCGCGCGTCCCGGAAACCCGGCAAGTCCCTGACGTGGTCCTTGTACACGTCGTTGGCCCAGTCGGTGCCGTCATCGACGACATCGAAGTACGTGTTTCGCCACTTCTGCGGCCAGAGCCACGGCACGAACAGTCCCTCGAACCAGGTCAGCTCCGTCTGCTGCCACCTCTCGTACGAGATCTCCAGCAGCGGCCCGAGGCCAGGCATCGTCGGGACCGCATTGCGGATCCCCATCTTGATCCCCCGGTCCCGCCAATCGCGCAGGGTGGAGCCCGAGGGCAAGCCGGGAAGGCTCAGGCCTGCCAGTGCCTGCCTCGGGTCCAGCCCGGTCCCGTCGGGACGCCGCCCCAGTGGCGAGCCGAGTCCACCTCGCTCGGACCCTCCTGCACGACCCGAGCCGATGTCCTGTTCGTCGGCCTGCTCGACGAGTAGCCGGGCGAGGGCGGTCAATCGTTCCACGGCACTGGTCAAGGCCGGCAGGACTGACTGCCAGTCGTCCGCGTACGCCTGCGTGTCGGGCCCGGCCCACGACTCGACCAGGGTCCCCATCGACTGGGTTCCCGAGTGCTGGACCTGCATCACCGCGCGCGCCGACTCTGACAGGTCGGCTGCGATCACGCGCAGACGATCGGTGTCCGCGCCGTGCGTGACCCCCGTGCTCATCCCCCTGACACCCCGGCTCAGCCCGGCGTCGTCACGACGCTCTGCAGCTCGCCCACGGTGACCTGCCGGGTCGTGGACATCGTCTGCGTCGCGCTGCCCTCCTGGTCCCCGCTCCAGGTGATGTCCCAGACATACGAGGCGGTGAGCGTGTACGTGCCGGGCTGTTTCCACCCGCTCTCGAACCCGCAGTGCGGACTCGATCAGCCGTGCACGTCCGGGTCGTAGGCGGTGCCGGTGCCCTGGCAGATCGTGCTCTGCCCGTCACCCAACGACCACTTCACCTTCGACACCTTCGCCGTCGCGGTGATCGAGTACGGGCCGGCAGTCGCTTACGCCGAGTCCGAAGGCAGGGCCCCGCTGCCGTCGCCGACCCACAGCCACACCGGTACCCCCACGGTCCCCGTGCACGCATCAGCACTCCCGGCCGTGACGCACGGCGACGCGCCGATCTGGGGGCCCCCGAACTGCAGCTGGCCGATCGCGCTCTCGCGCACCTCGGCCACCGTCACGGTGGGCGCTGATTCATCGGCGGTGTCCGCAGGTACGGCCCCCGCGCCCCCTTGAGCCAGACCCGACCCGCCACAGATGGGCGACAAGTCATCGCCATTGGGGCCACGACCCACGCCCGCACGAGCACACGCCGACCGCAACGCCTCACGCCGCTCGATCTCGCGCATCTGATCCGGCGTCAACTGCGCCACAGGCTGAGAGCTGCTGTCGGGAACGCCGCCTGTCGGCCTATCGACCTGACCGGCCCCAGGGCGCTTCCTGCCTTCAGGACACGCGACTTCGGTCTTGATGCGCAACAAGCCCTTGGACTTGTTCACATCTGCACCCCCGACACATTCGTTGGTTGCAGCGTCCGCCGCCGATGGTCCGGCTAGCACGACGAGCGCCCCAGCAACCGAAGTCACGACTTTGCGCATGGTGCTTCCCTCGCGGCCTCCTCCTCGAGAACCTGGGAGCTGTTGAGCTGCCATGTGCGTCCACGGTCTGGCGTGGTGTAGCCGTCGAGCGTCACGCCCTTTCTCGTTCCCTTGGGAAGAGGCTTGTCCGGGTCGAGCGGGTCCACCGAGACGTCCTCGCCGTCGATGTACGCCCTGAGCGTTGACTCTGTGCACACATACACGCTCAGATCCCAACCGCCAGGTGCATCCGGTTTCGACTCTGCAAGGTGAAGGGACGTGGTGCTGGCCTTCCCCTTCTGGACAACGCCGAGGCCCTTCCACTCCTGGATCTGCTCGTTGTACGTCCTGCGGTACCGGTCGGTGACCCACGGGACGTCCTTGCCGATGAGATCGTTCGGGTTGAGCTGCCGAAATCGCTGGTCGATCTTCTTGACTTCGCCAAGCGCGTACGCGTCGTCGTAGGCAGGCTGCGAGGTAGTGTCCGACGTCGACGTCCGCTCATCTTCGCCCTCGGAACCACAGCCCGCCAGGAGCACTCCACAAGTGACCACGGCCGCTGCCGCGCTCATCGCCCGTCGCGAATACACCATCTGCTCCTCCATACCCAAGGGCGGTGACATGCCCCGGCACTACGTTTCACACTCGCGCCGGCGTCTACTCGCACAGGGGTTGGAACAACGGACGGGACTGCTGCACGGATAGGTGACATCTGATCTGTGGCGTCGAGGGACGCTGCTGGAAGGATGGACACCGTGCCCAAGCCCTACCCCAAAGAGTTTCGTGACGATGTCGTGCGGGTCGCTCGCAACCGTGAGCCGGGTCAGCAGTTGAA
>NZ_JBFRDY010000018.1:0-13643 GCF_052114035.1 Janibacter sp. RAF52
CCGGCTTGGCCGGGTCGGTCTTGGTGTACTTCAGACCGGCCAGAGCACGCCAGACGTTCGGCGAGACGATGCCGTTCTGGTCCAGCTCCTTCGACTTCTGGTACGCCTTGACGGCCTTCTCCGTACCGGAGCCGAAGACGCCGTCGGCGCTGATCTTCAGCTCCTTCTGCAGCGCCTTGACCGCGTCACCGGTGGACCCCTTGCGGATCTTGGTGGTGAGGTAGGGCGCGAGGTCCCCACCGGGGGCCGACTTCGCCGGGTCGGTCTTCGTGTACTTCAGACCCGCCAGGGCACGCCAGACGTTCGGCGAGACAATACCGTTCTGGTCCAGCTCCTTCGACTTCTGGTACGCCTTCACGGCCTTCTCGGTGCCGGAGCCGAAGACGCCGTCGGCGCTGATCTTCAGCTCCTTCTGCAGCGCCTTGACCGCGTCACCGGTGGACCCGAGGCGGATCTTGGTCTTGAGGTAGGGCGTGAGGGCACCGCCCGCATCGTCCCCACCACGCGGCGGGATCTTGCCGAGCTTGACCATCTGGTCCCAGGTCGCCTGGTCGAGGATGCCGGTGACCTTGATGCCGTTCTTCGACTGCCAGGTCTTGAGCGCCTCACGGGTCGCCGGACCGAAGACCCCGTCCGCGGAGACGCCGATGACCTTCTGGGCCAGCTGCACGTCGGGCCCGGAGGCACCTTCGCGCAGGGTCGGGTAGCTCGTCGGGTCGGGCAGGGGCGCCGGCGGTCCGCCGGGTCCCTGGGTCACGCCGGTCCAGGCCACACCGGTCCACCACGACGTGCGCTGCATGGCGCCGTCCCAGCTGAAGCTGAAGTGGATGTGGTCGGTGTGCGGGCTGGCGCCGTTGTACGGCCGCCAGCCGGCATCCATCTGGTAGGTGCCCCAGATCTGACGGTTCCAGATGATGTACATGACGCCGAATCGGCGGGCCATCGCGGCCGGCCGCCCTTGGGAGTCGGGGGCCAGCAGCCAGGAGATGACGCCATCGGCGACCGCCCGCTCGTGGGGGTCGTAGGCGTTGAGCATCCAGTCGAGAGCGCGTCCCTCGGAGTGCTCCGTCAGTCCGTAGTTGCACGCCCGCGAGATGCCGTAGTTGAACTCGTCGTAGTGGTTGGCCATGAGCCGGGCGAAGGCGGTGACGCCGGGCTTCGGCGTCGGGTCGCAGACCGACTGCGGGATGTAGGGCGAGGCCACGTCGAGATCGCGGGGCAGGTTCTTGTTGGTCGGCGGCGGGGGTACGTCCGCGCTCCTGGCCACGGCAGCGCCGCCGACGGGGAGGGTAAAGGCGGGGATGAGTGCGGCGCCGACGAAACGGACAGAACGTGACACGCGGGGAGCTCCTTGTGTGGACGCGGGCAGGGGAACCCGATCAGGGCAGTGGGTCGCCCCCTCGAGTCACACCAGTCACGGCAGCACCGAAGGTCACGATCCGTCACTCATGTTCCACCCACCACACACGTCCCGCTAGACCCACGAGATGTATTACGTCCCTGTAGTTCACTCCTCGTGACAGTTCGTGACCCCCGCCCGGGCTGTCGCCACGCGACCCCTTCGCACTGGATTGGTGTGACCTGACCACACCCACGACCCCACGGGCCGGCCGCTACGGTGACCCCATGGACAAGGTCGTCTCCTCACCAACCGAGGCCGTCGCGGACATCTCCGACGGTGCCACGTTGGCAGTGGGCGGTTTCGGGCTCTGCGGGATCCCGAGCGTGCTCATCGCCGAGTTGCAGGCGAAGGGGGTGGGTGACCTGGAGTGCGTGTCGAACAACTGTGGTGTCGATGACTGGGGTTTGGGCCTGCTGCTGGCCGGTGGTCAGATCCGGCGGATGGTCTCCTCCTACGTCGGGGAGAACAAGGAGTTCGCCCGGCAGTACCTCTCGGGTGAGCTCGAGGTGGAGCTGACGCCGCAGGGCACCCTCGCGGAGAAGCTGCGTGCTGGTGGTGCGGGCATCGCCGGCTTTTGGACCCGCACCGGTGTCGGGACGCAGATCGCCGAGGGTGGCTTGCCGTGGCGCTACGACCAGGCCGGTGAGATGGTGGTCGCCTCCCCCGCCAAGGAGACGCGCAGTTTCGCGGTGGCCTCGCGCCGGGCCGACGGGTCGACGGTGACCGAGGAGCACGAGTTCGTCCTCGAGGAGGCCATCGCCACCGACTTCGCTCTCGTGCGCGCGTGGAAGGGCGACCGGCACGGCAACCTCGTCTTCCGCACGACCTCCCGCAACTTCAACCCCCTGTGCGCGATGGCTGGTCGGGTGACGATCGCCGAGGTCGAGGAGCTCGTCGAGCCCGGCGAGCTGGACCCTGACGCGATCCACCTGCCGGGCATCTACGTCCAGCGGGTGGTCGAGCTCATCCCGGAGCAGGCCGCGGACAAGCGGATCGAGAAGCGCACCATCACCCCTACTCGTGACTCGTCGAAGGAAGGTGTCTGACATGGCGCTCACCCGTGAGCAGATGGCCGCCCGTGCGGCTGAGGAGCTGTCGGACGGTGACTACGTCAACCTTGGGATCGGGTTGCCGACGCTCGTGCCCAACTACGTGCCCGACGACGTGGAGATCGTCCTGCAGTCCGAAAACGGGATCCTGGGTGTCGGGGCCTACCCGAGTGAGGAGGCCGTGGACGCCGACCTGATCAACGCGGGCAAGGAGACGGTCACCCTGCGCAAGGGCGCCTCGATCTTCGACTCGGCCACCAGCTTCGGGATGATCCGTGGCGGCAAGGTCGACGCGGCCATCCTCGGCGCGATGCAGGTCGCGGCCAACGGTGACATCGCCAACTGGATGATCCCCGGCAAGATGGTCAAGGGCATGGGCGGCGCGATGGACCTGGTCCACGGCGCCAAGAAGGTCATCGTCCTCATGGAGCACGTCGCCAAGGACGGCTCCCACAAGATCGTGCGCGAGTGCGCCCTGCCCCTGACCGGCAAGGGCGTCGTCCAACGGATCATCACCGACCTGGCCGTCATCGACGTCACCGACACCGGACTCGTCCTGCGCGAGCTCGCCCCCGGCGTCACGACCGAGGAGGTCGTCGAGCGCACCGGCGCGCAGCTGCGCGTCGAGCTCGACTGACAGGGAGCGTCAGGAGTCGCGGACCCGCGCGAGCGTCGTCGAGGTGACCCGCGATGAGGGGCCCACGGCGCGGATGCTCGGCCACTGCGGGCTGCGCTGCACCTGGACGACGACCTGCGCAGGCGGTGCCGTGCCGACGATGAGCACGGGCTCGCCATAGGCCGCGGCGATCGCCGGGTCGCTCGTGCGGGTGCTCGTCGACCGCGCGAGCGACACCCGGGTCGCGGAGTAGCTGTTGCGGAAGTACTGGGCGATGCCGGCCGAGATCTCCGCCGAGCTCGTCCCCGCGAGGCGTGACGGGCTGAAGCCGGAGGCACTCAGGTCGCTCGAGACGGCGGTGGGGATCCGACTGGAGGACCCGATGATCCGCACGCTGCGCACCCGGGCGCGCTGCAGCGCCGCCTTGGCACGTGGCCCGACCGCGGACCGGCTCGCCCAGACGATCGGCTCGCGTCGGGTGCCGGCGACCGCAGAGAAGGCTCCGGCCTCGGGCACCGTCTCCTGCGTGGCAACGGCTGCCCGCGTGATCGGCCCCTGCGCGGCCATGAGGTCGACGATCGCCGCCGCGGTCGCGTCCTGGTCGCTCATCCCGACCCGGGTCACGGTGATGCCCCGGGCACGCAGCTCGGTGATGACGGAGGTGTTGATCATCGGTCCTCCACCGACGACGTAGGCGCGCGTGATGCGCCCACCCCGGCGGTCGAGCTCGGTGCGGGTCGCGTGAGCCAGCCGGGTCGTGCCGCTGAGCAGCAGCGGCGCCCGCAGCGACCCCGCGAGGGGCCGGGCCATGACGAGGTGGGCGACATGCGTCTGCGAGGCGGGGGCGATGACGACGCTCGTGGCCGTCGACGGCGCCGAGCGGGCGGTGGCGGCGGCCAGGTCTGCCGGCGTGTCGCCCGTGACCCGCTCCCCCGGTCGCCGGGTCGACGCCGAGGAGAGACCGAGGGCGCGTCGCATGTCGTCGCCCCGCAGCGTCTTCGTCACCCCGGCCGATGAGGTGGCGCGGGCCCAGCGGACGGAGCCGGCGCTCGTGCGCTCGGACAGGTCGAGGGAGCGGACGTCCGGTAGACCGAAGGCGGTGGCCACCTTGGACCGCGGGACCTCGGTCGTCCAGCTCCGCCGCGGGTTGTCGCTCTTGGTGCTCCACGGGTCGGGCACACCGCGCAGGTAGGGCACCGGGGCCCCGCCCCAGATGTCCTCGTTGTTGACCGTGTGGCCGCCGGAGGATGACGAGTAGAGGGCCTCGATGACCTGACCCCCGTAGCGGGGTACGTAGCCGGTCGTCGAGCTGCCGCCCGCGGCGACCGCGGCGCGCCACCGCGGCCATGCGCTGGCCTCGCTGCCCGTGGGCACCGCGCCGTAGACCTGGTCGGTGATGCTGTCCTGCACGTGGCAGGCGCAGGCCGATCGTACGCCGCCGGCCACCTTGCGCAGGGCGTACGCGCGAGCTGCGGCCGCCTGCGTCTCGAGCGCGGCGTCCGGCCACGACCACGGCACCTCACGCACCTGGTCGAGGTACTCGTCGGCCAGACGCAGGTGCAGGACCCCCTCGAGCGTCGCGGCCCCCGGTGTCGGCGTGATGACGAAGGGAGCATGGGCGTATCGCTTGCCGCCGAGCGAGAGATCCGTGCGTGTCTGGTCCCAGGTGATGGAGACTGCCGAGCCCGTCACCGACGCCGGCGAGCAGCCAGAGCACGAGGCGACGACCGACGAGCCGCTGCGTCGCAGGGAGACGCTGCGGCCCGCGGCGGCCCTGAGCGTGCTCGACCCGGCCGTCACCGTGAGGGTGCCACCGCCGCTGGAGCGGGCGAGACCGCTCACCGCGGTCGTGCTCCGGCCCCGGACGATGTTGACCCGGATCGTCTGGGTGTCGGGGACCGCGTCGTAGGTCGTGCCCGCGTAGTAGAAGCCGAGGATCTCGCGTGCGGAGCGCCCCGCCTTGGCCTGGGCGAGGGCGCCGTACTGGCTCATGCCGACCCCGTGACCGAAGCCGCGTCCGGTGAAGCTCCACGGCGAGGTGTCGACCGACTGGGCGGCGGCCGTCGCGGGAGCAGCCGCAGCACCGTGGGCCGAGCCACCACCGATCGCGATGACGCTCACCGCCGCCACGACGACGCGGGTCAGGACACGACGATGCTCACGGACGACTCCCATGGGGGGATTGTCCTCGCGTCAGCGCTCCTGCGGAAGTCCGGCCGACAGGTGTCGCGGACTCGTGATGAAGCCCAGCCCCCAGGCCCAGTGCATCGTGGCGATCGCGAGGGGAACCCGGGCCCGCACGGCGGGCTCCTCCCCCTTCGAGATGGCGATGCCACCGACGGTGACCGCGGCCAGGTAACCGGCGGGGACGATCCACGCGGGGCGCCAGACGGCGCCGACCAGGGTCGCCGCCGTCGTCCCCGCCACCATCGCCGGCGGCGCGAGGTAGCGCGCGTTGGCGGTGCCACGGTGCAGCCGGGCGACGACCCTCCGCCAGCGGCCGTAGTTGAAGTACTGGTCGGCGAGCGCCCGCACGCTTGAGCGGGGCCGGTAGGTGACGACGAGCTCGGGCGTGAACCACACCCGTCCGCCGGTGGACCGGATGCGGTGGTTCATCTCCCAGTCCTGGGCCCGCGCGAAGTGGGGGTCGTAACCACCGACCCGCTCGAGGGCGGAGCGGCGGAAGACGCCGAGGTAGACGGTGTCGGACTCGCCGGCCTCGCCACCGACGTGGAACCGCGCCCCGCCGACGCCCAAGGGGCTCTTCATGGCACAGGCGATGGCCCGCTCGAGCGGGCTGCGCCCCACGGCGTCCATGATCCCGCCCACGTTGTCGGCCCCCGTGGCCTCGAGCACCTCGACCGCCCGGCTCAGGTAGTCGGTCGGGATCTCCGCGTGCGCGTCGACCCGCGCGACGATCTCGCCCGTCGAGGCGGCGATAGCGGCGTTGAGGCCCTCAGGAGTGCGGCCGGAGGGGTTGGGCACGGTGCGGACCCGGGTGTCCTCCGCGCTCAGCCGAGCGGCGATCTCGTCGGTGTCGTCGGTCGACGGGCCGAGTGCCAGGACGAGCTCGAGCTCACCGGGCCAGTCCTGCCCGAGGACCATCGCCACGGAGTCGGCGATGTGGCGGGCCTCGTTGAGCACGGGCATGACGACGCTGACACGGGGGGACACGCGCTCCAGTATGGACAAGGTCACGGTGGGCGCCCCGCGGACGCGCCGTCGTCGTCCTGCGACCTGCCAGCCTTTGCTCCTATCCTCCTTGGCATGCCTGATCGCCCCACCAGCCCGCGACGCCCCGACGACGGGCGCGACGACGACGCGATGACCTTCGACATCCGCAAGGGTCGCCGCGGACGCGACGAGGCGCGGGCGATCCCGACGGGCAAGAGGGACCGCCCACGCCGCCCGTCGTCCGGCGAGCGCGCCGCGGCCTCGTCCGCGATGGGCGGCTCCGGTGCCGCCCGTCGGCCCCGCGACCCGTCCGGCGCAGCCCGCCCGATGCCCACCCGGCCGGCCGCGACCGGCCCGCGCACGACACCGCCTCGCCGGACCACCGACGAGCCCCGCACCCGCGTCATGCCGGCGGGGACGCCCCCTTCGCGCCCTGCCCCGGAGCAGGCCGCGACGACACGTCGACCGGCTCCCCCGCGTGACGGCGGACCCCGCCGGCCGGGCGGTCCGGGTGGCCCGGATGGGCGCCCGCGCCAGGGGGCCCCCAAGCCGCGCCGACGCAACCCGTTGCGGACCTTCGGCGCCTTCGTCCTCGTCCTGCTGCTGCTGTGGGGCGGCAGCATGGCCTGGGCCGTCAACTCCGCGTGGAGCGAGGTCGGCCGCGTCGATGCCACCCCCGAGGGTGACCGGCCGTCGAGCGAAGGGCGCAACGTCCTGCTCGTCGGCAGCGACGCCCGCGACGGCATGACCCCCGAGGAGCGCAACCGGCTCGGCACCGGTCACGACACCGGAGGCGCCCGCACCGACTCGATCCTCGTCCTGCACACCGGCGGCGGGGAGTCGACCCTCCTGTCGATCCCGCGCGACTCCTACGTGGAGATCCCCGGCAACGGGATGAACAAGATCAACGCCTCCTTCAGCATCGGCGGCGCCAAGCTGCTCGCGCAGACGATCGAGCACAACACCGGGCTGAAGATCGACGGCTACATGGAGATCGGCTTCGGCGGCTTCGCGACCGTCGTCGACGCCGTCGGCGGCGTCAACATCTGCGTCAAGAACGACATGAACGACGAGAAGGCGCACATCAACCTCAAGAAGGGCTGCCAGGTCCTCGACGGCAAGAACGCCCTCGGCTACGTGCGCGCCCGCTACTCCGACCCCGAGGGCGACCTCGGTCGCGCCAAGCGGCAACGGGAGTTCCTCGGTGCGCTCATGGGCAAGATCGCCACCCCCAGCACGATGCTCCAGCCGTGGAAGGTCCACTCCCTCGGCACCGAGACGGCGGGCGCGCTGACCGTCGGCCAGGACGACTCGCTGCTGGGCACCGCGCGGGCGATGTGGGCCTTCCGCAGCATCGCGAAGGGGGACGGCAACTCCGTCACCGTGCCCGTCGCCAACAACAACCTGCCGACCAGCGTCGGCTCCGCGGTCCAGTGGGACGAGGCCCAGTCGACGAAGCTCTTCGAGGACCTGCGCGCCGACCGGCCGATCACGGTCGAGCCGGGCGACGGCTGACAGCTCCCTGAGGAGGCCGCGCGACCCCTGACGGCTCCCTGAGGAGGCCCGCGCGACCCCTGACGGCTCCCTGAGGAGGCCGCGCGACCCCCTGACGGCTCCCTGAGGAGGCCGCCCCGCGGCCGTCTCGAAGGGCGCTCCTTCAGTCCTCGACGAGCAGTACCACGAGGGTGCGCGGGCCGTGGACACCCTCGACACGACTGAGCTCGATGTCGCTCGTCGCGCTCGGCCCGCTGATCCACGTCTGCGGGCGCTGCGGGTCCAGGCGACGGACGGCATGCGGGACGTCGGGCACGACCTGACTCGCCCGCACGATGACGACGTGCCGGTCGGGCAGCAGGGTGAGGGCTCGACGGCCCTGGCCCTCGGCGTGGTCGAGGACCACGGTGCCGGTCGCGGCGATGCCGGCCGCACACGTGGTGACGACGCTATCGAAGCCCTCGATCCCGTGGTCGTCGGCGTCGCCCGTCGACACGGCGTCCTGCCCCAGCCGGTCGACGACGGCCTCACGGACGGCGCCCGGGACCCCGTCGGGCACGATGACCCGCTCGGCTCCGCGCAGGGCGGAGAGCACCTGCACGGGCACCTCGGAGGCACGGCAGCGCACGACGGTGGCCCGGTAGTCGCTCACCAGCTCGGCGAAGCGGTCGAGCACCTGGGCGCGGTCGACCGGCGGCAGGGTCGGCTGCGCCCCCGCGGCGGGGATCGGCTCGGCACCGCGGACCGCCTCGCGCACCGCCGCCAGGATCTCCTCACGTGCGGCGCTCATCGCGACCTCCCCTGCCACCACTGCCGGAAGGACTGCCGAGGTGGGACGGGCATGTCCCGCGCCTGCGTCCACTGGCGCCCCACGGAGGGCAGCCAGCCGAGCACCGCTCGGCCGGAGGCGTTGTCGCGCCGGCTCACGCGGCTGAGGACCCGCCCGGCGAGACCGCTCGCGCGCTGCCCGAGGGCGAGCCGGCGCGCATCGGCGAAGGCCCAGGCGGTCGCCTTCATCGCGGCCGCCTCGGGCTTCGGGACGCGGTCGTCCCGGTGGGCGTCGACGACCTGCGCGCGCAGGTCGACGAGGACGGTCGGGATGTCGATCTTCACCGGGCAGACCTCGTAGCAGGCACCGCACAGGCTGGAGGCGAAGGGGAGGGAGTCCACCTGGTCGCTGTGCCCCACGCCCTTGAGCAAGGGGTTGAGGATCGCGCCGATCGGTCCCGGGTAGACCGAGCCGTAGGCGTGGCCGCCGGTGCGCTCGTACACCGGGCAGATGTTGAGGCAGGCGGAGCAGCGGATGCAGCGCAGCGCCTGCCGGCCGACCTCGTCGGCGAGGGCCCTGCTGCGGCCGTTGTCGAGGAGGACGACGTGGCACTCCTGCGGCCCGTCCCCTTCGGTCACCCCGGACCACGTGGAGGTGTAAGGGTTCATCCGCTCCCCCGTGCTCGAGCGCGGGAGCAGCTGGAGGAAGACGTCGAGGTCGTCCCACGTCGGGACGACCTTTTCGATCCCGACGACGCTGACCAGCACCTCGGGCAGCGTCAGGCACATCCGGCCGTTGCCCTCCGACTCGACGACGACGAGGGTCCCCGTCTCCGCGACGGCGAAGTTCGCCCCCGACACCGCGACCTTCGCCCGCAGGAACTTCTCCCGCAGGTGGAGCCGGCTGGCCTCGGCGAGGGCCGCCGGGTCGTCGGTGAGGTCGTCGGGCGCGGGGCGCCCGACCTGCCCCATCTCCTCGAGGAAGATGTCGCGGATCTCGGTGCGGTTGCGGTGGATCGCGGGCACGAGGATGTGGCTCGGCAGGTCGTGCCCGAGCTGCACGATGAGCTCGGCGAGGTCGGTCTCCCACGCGGAGATGCCGCGGGCCTCGAGGGCCTCGTTGAGCTCGATCTCCTGGGTGGCCATGGACTTGACCTTGACCACCTCGTCGACGCCGTGGGAGGCGGCGATGTCACCGACGATCTGGCAGGCCTCCTCCCCCGTGCGGGCCCAGTGAACGGTGACGCCGCGGGCGGTCAGCTGCTCCTCGAGCTGCACGAGGTGCTCGTCGAGCCCGTGGAGGGCGCGGTCCTTGATGTCTGCGGCCCGCTGACGCAGCCCCTCCCAGTCGTCGAGCTCGCCGATGACGTCGGCGCGCTTGGCGCGGATGGTGCTGGTGGCCCGGTGGAGGTTGGCCCGCAGCTGCTCGTCCGCGAGGGCGTGGACAGCAGCCTCCGGGAAGGGAGGCATCCCGAGGAAGGTGGTCTGCGTGTCGGCGCTCATGCGTCCTCCTCGGTCGCGGCGAGCACCTCGGCGAGGTGCATGGTGCGCACGCCCGCCCCCTGCCGGGAGAGGACGCCGCCGATCTGCATGAGGCAGGAGGAGTCCCCGGCGACGAGCACCTCGGCGCCCGACTCGATGGCGTGGGCCGCCTTGTCCTGCCCCATGGCGGCGGAGACGTCGGCGTTCTTCACGGCGAAGGTGCCGCCGAAGCCGCAGCACTCCCGCTCCTGCGGCAGCTCACGCAGCTCGAGGCCGCGGACCGCCTCGAGGAGCCGTCGTGGCCGGTCCCCGACCCCGAGCATCCGCAGCGAGTGACAGGTCGGGTGGTAGGCGACCGAGTGCGGGAAGGATGCTCCGACGTCGGTGACCCCGAGGACGTCGACGAGGAACTGCGACAGCTCGTGGGCACGAGGTCCGTGGCGCTCGACCGCGGCG
The DNA here is from genome assembly GCF_052114035.1 of Janibacter sp. RAF52. Lineage (NCBI taxonomy): Bacteria > Bacillati > Actinomycetota > Actinomycetes > Micrococcales > Intrasporangiaceae > Janibacter > Janibacter sp. RAF52. Next base: position 10,442 of record NZ_JBFRDY010000018.1, read on the forward strand.
ACGAGCCCGGCGTCGCCGGAGCGCCGCGCGATGATCTCGTGCTGGTGGCGGACGCTTCCGGCGCAGGAGCCCGAAGGGAGGACGACGGCGTCGTAGTCGGCGAAGGTGCTCGCGTAGGACCGCACGACGGGCTCGGCCTCGTCGAAGTAGCCGGTGTTGATCATCGGCTGGCCGCAGCAGGTCTGCGCCGGTGGCACGTCGACCTCCACCCCCAGCCGTTCGAGCAGTCGGACGGTGGCCTTCGCGACGTCCGGGAACATCGTGTCCCCGATGCACGTGGCCATGAGGGCGACTCTCATCTGACCTCCTCGACGGTGGTGACCTCCCTCGCAGGCTATGCCAAGATCCCGGCGAGTGAGGGGTGTCACACACCGGATACCGTGAGCGCATGGACAACACGCTGCAGAAGATCGGGGTCGTGGGTTGCGGCCTCATGGGCGCCGGCATCGCCGAGGTCTGTGCTCGGGCCGGCTCCGACGTCGTCGTCGTCGAGTCGAGCCAGGAGCGGGCCGACGCCGGACGAGGCCGCCTGGAGAAGTCGCTGCGCCGCGCCGAGGAGCGGGGCCGCCTCGAGCGCGCCGACGCCGTCCTCGAGCGGATCCGGGTCGTCACCGAGCTCGGTGAGCTCGCCGACCGCGACATGGTCGTCGAGGCCATCGTCGAGGACGAGGGCGCCAAGGTCGACCTCTTCAAGCAGCTCGACGAGATCGTCACCTCCCCCGACGCGATCCTCGCGTCCAACACGAGCTCGATCCCGATCATGAAGCTCGCGACCGTCACCAAGCGGCCGGCCAACGTCCTGGGCGTCCACTTCTTCAACCCGGTGCCGGTGCTCAAGCTCGTCGAGCTCGTCCCCTCGCTCATGACGGCGGAGGAGACGACCGAGCGGGCCCGCGCCTACGTCGACGGCGAGCTCGGCAAGCACGCGATCACCTGCCAGGACCGCGCCGGCTTCGTCGTCAACAGCCTGCTCATCCCCTTCATCCTCAGCGCGATCCGCATGTACGAGTCCGGCTTCGCGACCGCCGAGGACATCGACCAGGGCTTCGTCCTGGGTGCCGCCCACCCGCAGGGCCCCCTCGCCCTGGCCGACCTCATCGGCCTCGACACGACGATGGCCGTCGCCGAGTCGCTCTACGAGGAGTTCAAGGAGCCGCTCTACGCTCCCCCGCCGCTCCTGCAGCGCATGGTCGACGCCAACCTCCTCGGCCGCAAGACCGGCCGCGGCTTCTACACCTACGAGCAGTAGACCCAGGCGTGGGGGTGCCCCCGCGCGCTCCACGGACCGAGGCGTGCGGGTGGACCCGCGCGCATCACAGAAAAGTCCGGACTGCCCACGCGACGCGACGTCGACGTGAAGCGGTCCGGACTTTTCCGTGCGCGGTGCCACCCGTGCGCCGAGGCGACCCTGCGGGCCGGCCGGGTGACATTCCCCTAGGGAGATGCGGCCGGGCTGGCCGGCCGAGGCCGCATTTCCCTAGGGAGATGCGGCCTCGGCGAAGGGAGGTCAGCGCGCGGTCGGCAGACCCTTGAGCAGTTGGCGCGCCATGACGACCCGCTGGACCTGGTTGGTGCCCTCGTAGATCTGGGTGATCTTGGCGTCGCGCATCATCCGCTCGAGCGGGAAGTCACGGGTGTAGCCCGCGCCACCGAGGAGCTGGACGGCGTCGGTCGTCACCTTCATCGCGACGTCCGAGGCGAAGCACTTGGCGGCGGCACCGAAGAAGGACAGGTCGGCGTCGTGGCGCTCGGACTTGGCCGCGGCGACGTAGACCATCTGGCGGGCGGCCTCGAGCTCCATCGCCATGTCGGCGAGCATGAACTGGATGCCTTGGAAGTCGGCGATGTGCTTGCCGAACTGCTGCCGCTCCTTGACGTAGGCCATCGCCTCGTCGAGCGCCCCCTGGGCGATGCCGACGGCCTGCGCACCGATGGTGACGCGGGTGTGGTCGAGGGTGCGCAGGGCGATCTTCAGGCCCTCGCCCTCGGCACCGACGATCCGATCGCCGGGGATGCGGCAGTTGTCGAAGTGCAGCTCGCGCGTCGGGCTGCCCTTGATGCCGAGCTTGCGCTCCTTCTCGGAGAAGCCGAAGCCCTCGTCCGACTTCTCGACGACGAAGGCGGAGATGTTGTTGCCGCGCGGGCCGTCGGGGTCGGTGACCGCGAGGACGGTGTACAGCTCGGACTCGCCGGCGTTGGTGATCCACGCCTTCTGCCCGTTGAGCACCCAGTCGTCGCCGTCGCGGGTCGCCTTGCACTTCATGCCCGCGGTGTCGGAGCCGGCCTCACGCTCGGAGAGGCCGTAGCTGAAGCCCTCCCCCTTCGCCAGGCGCGGCATGTACCGGTCGTTGATCTCCTCGGACCCGCCGAGGATCACCGGCATGGAGCCGAGCTTGTTGACGGCGGGGATCAGCGAGGAGGAGGCACACACGCGCGCGACCTCTTCGATGATGATGCACACGGCGAGTGCGTCCGCGCCGACGCCGCCGTGCTCCTCGGCGACGTGGGCTGCGTGGAAGTCGGCCGCGATGAGAGCCTGGTTGGCCTCGCTCGGGAACCGGGACTCCTCGTCGACGGCAGCGGCGAAGGGCTTGATCTTCGCCTCCGCGACGGCCCTGACGGCCTCGCGGATCGCCTCGTGGTCCTCGGTGGTACGGAACAGGTCGAAGTCTGGGTTCGCGCTCACGGCCGTGATGCTACCGGCCATCACCTCGCTCTTGCACAGGTGTTCAACGCCAACACGCCCCCCGGTGGTCTGTCGCCTGCCCACACGGTCACGATCACGCGCAGGCCGAAGGGGGACCGCCGCGCGCAGGTCGAAAGGGGATGGCTGCGCACACCAAGCCGACGTCGGTCACGACACGGCGAGATGCCTGCGACACGAAGGACTTCGGCGGGCGCAGCCATCCCCCCTTCGACCGGAGCCGACCGAGCAAGGTCAGCTGTCGGTGCCGAAGAGGTCGCGGGTGTAGACCTTGTCGGCGACGTCGTCGAGATCAGGGGTGCGGCGGTTGGCGATGATGACGTCCGCCTCGTCCTTGAAGGCGCGGGCATCGCGGATGACGCGGGAGCCGTAGAAGGTCTCCTCGGTCAGGGCGGGCTCGAAGATGATGACCTCGATGCCCTTGCCCTTGAGGCGCTTCATGATCCCCTGGATCGAGGAGGCGCGGAAGTTGTCCGAGCCGGCCTTCATGATCAGGCG
>NZ_JBFRDY010000019.1:0-12694 GCF_052114035.1 Janibacter sp. RAF52
ATCCGGGATCGAGTGGGGTCGGCCAGTGCACGACCCAGGCGGTTCATCACGTCGAGACGCGAAGAAATAGTCAGCATGGACTGAACTATACAGCACGCACTGAACACTCGGTCACAGGCGTCAGCCCAGATCGCATGCCCGTAAGGGGATCGCCGGCTGCGACGAGTCCAAGCACCCCAAGTGCGGGGGAGTCGTCACACCCGCGTCGGTGGTCAAGGGAGGTTTCTCCAGCAAGCACGACGCGGACCTCTACGGCCGCGACGTCATCCAAAACGAGTACACCGCGGGCGACATCGCCAACGACGGCGGGCAGCTGCTCGCCGGGGCCGACCGCTCGACGATCCTGCGGGACTACGTCCTGATCGACGAGGCCAGTGGGGACGTCGTCGACCCCGGCGAGCACGACGACCACGACCTGTTCAACTAACCCCCGCTGGGGAGATGGAGCCAAGAATCATGAGCGCAGATGACGGAATCGTGATGGACCTCGGTGGGGTCTACGAGAGGTGGGTCTGCCCCCGGTCTGGTTGACACTCGGGGTTTGCAGTGATTATGCCGCTTCTGCGGTCGCGTAGATCATCTCAAACTCGACGGGCGTGAGCTTCCCGAGGGCGCGTTGCCGGCGGCGGCGGTTGTACTTGGTTTCGATCCAGGTGACGATCGCGAGGCGGAGGTCTTCGCGGGTGTCCCAGCGGCGGGTGTCGAGGACGTTCTTCTGCAACAGGGAGAAGAAGCTCTCCATGCTGGCGTTGTCGCCGGCTCCGTAGGAGCGTCCCATCGAGCCGACCAGGTCGTTGTTCGCCAGGAGCCGCTGGGTGCGCTTGGCTCGAAATTGACCGCCTCTGTCTGAGTGGCACACGGTCCCGGTCGGCGATCGGAGCGCGATGGCGTTGCGCATCGCAGCACTGGCCAGGGACGACTTCATCCTGGTGTCGATGGAGTAGCCGACGATCTTGTTGCTGAACACGTCCTTGATCGCGCAGATGTAGAGCTTCCCTTCCCGCGTGGGGTGCTCGGAGATGTCCCAGAGCCACACCTTGTTCGGCTCATCGGCAACGAACTTGTGGCGGACCACACCGTGCTCGTCGACAACCGCCAGGAGGTCGTCGTGCGGCGCAGGACCGGTGGAACCGGCCTTGCTGCGCTTCTTGTGGTGTGACGCGGTGATGCCGGCGATGCGGCAGAGCCGGTGGACGCGGTTCTCCCCGACGGTGATGCCGTGCTCGAGGTCGAGCTCGTCGGTGAGGAACCTGTAGCCGAGCGTCGCGTCGTCGGCATGGAGGTCGTAGAGGACGTCGATGAGGTGCGCGTCGTCCCAGTCTCGCTGACAGACCGGGTCTTTGAGCCACTTGTAGTACCCCTGGGTCGACAAGCCCAGGACCCTGCACGCCACCGCGACCGGCACCCTGATCGGGGCACCGGTCGCGGCCATCTCACGGACGAGCGGGAAGACTATTTTCCCGGCAGGTTCGCCTGCGAAAGGTAGGCAGCAGCCCGGCGGAGGACCTCGTTCTCCTGCTCGAGCAGCCGGATCCGCTTGTTGGCTTCACGCAGTTGCTTGCGCTCGTCGTCGGTCAGGCCGGGCCGCCGGCCGTCCTCGACGTCGGCCTGCTTCATCCAGTTCGCCAGCGAGCCTTCGGAGATGCCGAAGTCCTTCGCGATTTGAGACAGCGGGGCCTGGCCCTTGCGAGCCACGGCCACGACGTCGTTACGGAACTCCTTGGGATAGGGCTTTGCCACGGGGACATCCTTCCGCCTGAGGTCGAAACCTCAGAGGTCAGGTGTCAACTCAACTCGGGGCAGACCCGGTGCAAGCACCTGGCCCACCAGGCAGTGATGGACTCGCCCAGTTCGTCCTTTGGGTTGGAGGACGTCATGCCCGAGAGTCGCTGGCTGGCGTTCCTGTCCTCCGGCATGGGGTCGCTGGCGCTTCAAGGGATGCTCAACGGCTGCGTCGAGGCGATGGCTGCCAGGTCGACGACCGCGCTGCACGTTCACGACGTGGCGCTGGAGCCGCCACGGGGCACGTTGGTGGAGAGGGAAGACGTCAAGGTCGCCAAGGGGTTGCTGGTCGCGGGTGTGGCGCCTGGACTCGACGAGCAGGCCCGTCAGGAACTAGTGGCCGCCGAGGTCGAGGAGCGAGGGTGGGCGCTGGACGTGGCCCACCTGTCATCGCTGATGATCGTGGTCGTCATCATCGCGGGCGCCGCCGTCGACCACTGAGCGTGACGACGACCGGGCTGGGGTTGTCACCCCAGGGTCGTAGCGTCTTGGACGCCCCTCCCCTCAACCGACCCCCGGGGGGAGGGGCCTCCTGCACGGACCGGGAGTGCGCCCCCTCGTCGCTCTCGGGTGGGGGTTGTCGGTGGCGGCAGCGACCCTGACGACATGGCCTCGATACTTCAGCTACTCAAAGAAGCCCCCGAGTGGCAAAGCCATGCGGCCTGCGGGGAGGCATCCGCCGCCGAGACGTTTTTCCTGGCGCTCAACGGCAGTCGGCCCGAGGTGTCCGCCGCGATCATGGTCTGCCAGCGATGTCCCGTCCGGGACGAGTGCGGCGATCACGCAGACGCCAGCGGCCAGTGGATCGGCGTGTGGGGTGGGGTTGATCGTGGCAGTGGGGTGAGATGACAGCCCAACCGCCCACCCGACCCGGCGTGCCGTTGAAAGACCGACCAACAGGCGACCAGCCGGCCCCAGCAACGCCGCGCCGTCGACGGCACTGCTGGCTCACCCACGAGGACGGCACTGAGACCGAGGGTCTGGTTCTGCAATGGGCACAGGAGGGGCCCACGTGGGTCGCGCTCGTGGCGCACGTCATCCCGCGACCCGGGGGCGACCTCATAGCCCAGGAGTGGGTCCCCGCAACTCGACTACGACCGGTCAACTGGAGGGCGGGGGGGGGTCGCCCTACGTGTGTTGAACCGAGGTGCATGCTCGCTCTCGTATTGCGGTCGTCTCCAGCTGGATGGTGGCATGTTCGAAGGAAACGGGAAAGTGCTCCTTCACACACGAAATGATCTGCTCCAGAATCTGCGGTGCGTGGCCCGACTCGAAGCACTCGTCGTCGATCACGACGTGCGCGGAGATGACGGGCAGGCCAGTGCCGATCGTGGAGGCGTGCAGGTCGTGGACCTCACGAACATGCTCCAGCTCAAGGACATGTGTCCGCACGGCGTCCAGGTCGACGTCCTTCGGGGTGAACTCCATCAGCACCCGCACGGTCTCGCGCAAGAGCTTGTAAGCGCGGGGGAGGATCAAGGCCGCGATGAACAGCCCGGCGATGGTGTCCGCCCGTTGGAACCCCGTGGTGGCGATCACGATGGCGGCCACGATCACCCCGAGGGAACCCAAGGCGTCGTTGAGCACTTCGAGGAATGCCGCGCGCATGTTGAAGTTCGCGTCGCGACTGGAGGACAGGACCACCATCGCGGCGATGTTGGCGACGAGTCCGATGATGCCGAAGAGCAGCAGCTCCCTGGCTTGGACCTGCGTGGGCTCAACCAGTCGGCGGACCCCTTCGATGGCCGCGTAAGAACCCACCAGCAGCAGCAACACCGCTTGGCCTAGGGCAGCGACGATCTCGATTCGCGCGAAGCCCCACGTGCGCTGGCTGCTGGGGGGCCGCAGCATCATGGTGGCCGCGATGACCGCGACCAGCAGGCCGGTGGAGTCCGATAGAGCGTGGGCGGTGTCCGTCAGCAGCGCCAGGCTGCCGGTGATGATGCTTCCGATCGCCTGCGCGATGACGATGAACGAGGTGATGCCAAAAGCAATCAGAAGGCGGTTGCGCAAGCCACTGCCCGCTTGCCCATTTGCCGTGCCGTGGTGGTGGTCGGATCCCATCAGGCCTCCTCGGTCGCAAGTTGGTCGTGGTCACGGTGCTCGCGCAGGGACAACGACGCGCCCGACGCTGCCAGTAGCGCATCCGCGCTTTCGAACAGGTCAGACAGTCGGGACGGATCGGTCAACGAGATCCACGACGCGCGGCCCTCGGTCCGCACCCTCACCAGCCCGCAGTCCCGCAGGCACGCCAAGTGCTTGCTTACCGTCGACTGAGCAAGGTGCATGTGGTCGACCAGGTCGCGGACCCGATGCTCCCCACTGGAGAGGTGCTTCAGGAGCGCCAAGCGCGTGGGCTCGGCCAAGGCATGGAACAAAGCAGCGCAGGCGTCGGACACCTCCATCGCAGTCGGGCTTTCATTTTGGCTATTGATCGTCATAGAGCGATGTTACCTCCATGGAGCAATTCGTTGGCGCCTATACCTTGGTTGGCTCACGGGTCAGTCGTCGATGTATGGTCACTGAATGCTGAATAGTGCTGCTCGTCTGGACGTGCTCAATCGCTTGGGTAGGGCGATGGCGGACCCGACTCGCGCGCGGATATTGGTGTCGTTGTTGCAGGACGCGAGCTATCCGGCGCAGCTGGCCCGCGATCTTGGACTGAGCCGCACGAATGTCTCCAACCATCTCGCCTGTCTGCGCGGCTGCGGGATCGTGGTCACCGCACCGGAGGGACGTCGGACCCGTTACGAGATCGCCGATGCGCATCTGACTCGGGCGTTGGAGTCGTTGATGGACGTGGTCTTGGCGGTCGACGACGGGGTCCCCTGCATGGACGCGAACTGCGACGTGCCGTTGTGCTGCGGGAATACACCTGCGCTGGTTGCCGATGAGCAGAGGGTCTGACGATGAGTGATGTGTGTTGCGGAACGGACGGGCCCGTGACTGAGGATCTCGCGCCGTGGTGGCGTGATCAGGGCTTGGCGCTGCCAGCCGCCGCTGGAGTGCTGTGGCTGACCGGACTGCTGCTGGAATTCGGCGGCGCCGAGGGCCTGAGCGTGCTGTCCTACGCGATCGGCTTGGCTGCGGGTGCTTGGACGTTTGCTCCGGCTGCGATCCGCCGCCTAGTCACGGGGCGTGGGCAGGGCCGGTTGGGTGTGGGCCTGCTGATGACGATCGCCGGTACGGGTGCCGTCCTGCTGGGGCACGTGGGCGAGGCAGCAGCCTTGGCCTTTCTGTTCTCGATTGCCGAGGCGCTTGAGGACCGCGCTATGGACCGGGCCCGTCACGGGCTGCGGGCGTTGTTGTCCCTGATCCCAGAGACCGCTGTCGTTTCACGAGCGGGAACTGATGAACGGATCCCCGCGGAGCAGGTTCGGCGGGGCGATGTCCTCGTCGTCGGCGCTGGCGACCGGGTCAGCACGGACGGCGTGGTCGAGGCGGGTCACTCGTGGATGGACACCTCTGCGATCACCGGCGAGTCGATCCCCGTCGAAGTCGCGCCCGGCGACGAGATCGCGGCCGGATCGGTCAACACATCGGGCACGTTGCGCATCACAGCAGTCGCCGACGGGCGCGACAACTCCCTGACCCAGATGGTCGAGCTCGTCGAGCAGGCTCACGCGAACAAGGGCGAGCGTGCGCGCCTGGCTGACCGCATCGCCCAACCACTCGTCCCATTGGTGCTGCTGGCCGCTGCTCTGATCGCGGCGTACGGGTTCGTCGTGGGCGACCCACAGACGTGGATCGAGCGTGCGCTGGTGGTGCTGGTCGCGGCCTCACCCTGCGCCTTGGCGATCGCGGTCCCGGTCACGGTGATCTCAGCGATCGGCTCGGCCAGCAAGTTCGGGGTGATCATCAAGTCCGGAGCAGCTTTCGAGCAGCTCGGGACGATCCGCACCGTCGCCTTCGACAAAACAGGCACCCTGACTCGCAACGAGCCCCGGGTGGTGGCCACCCACGCGGCCAACGGTCACACCGACGCGGAGGTGCTCTCCTTGGCAGCGGCACTGGAGGCCACCAGCACCCACCCCCTGGCGGCGGCAGTGGTCGCTGCCTCACCAGATCATCCTGCGGCGAGCGACGTCCACGAGCACGCCGGACACGGCGTCACCGGGTTGGTGGACGGACTCCGGGTACGCGTTGGCAGCCCCCGCTGGGTCGCCCCGCACGACCTGAGCGGGCAGGCCGACGCCATGGCCAGCCAAGGCATGAGCCTCATTGTGGTCGAGGTCAACGATCAAGCGTGCGGCGTGATCGGCGTCCGCGACGAGCTGCGCCCCGAGGCAGCCCAGGCCATCTCCGCCCTGCACCAGCAGGGGGTGTCCACCGTGATGCTCACCGGGGACAACACACGCACCGCGCAGGCCATCGCCAGTGAAGCCGGCATCCGACAAGTTCACGCGGAGACCCTGCCCCAGGACAAGGCCGACCACATCCGCGCCTCGATGGCCACGGCCCCGACGGCGATGATCGGCGACGGCATCAACGACGCGCCCGCGCTGGCCACGGCCACCGTCGGTATCGCGATGGGCGCCAGCGGTTCCGCCGCCGCAGTCGAGTCCGCAGACGTTGCCTTCACCGGCCACGACCTGCGGCTGCTGCCACAAGCCCTCGCACATGCCCGCCGCGGACGAGCGATCATGACCCAAAACGTCGTCCTGTCCGTGGCCCTGATCGCGGTCCTGTTCCCGCTTGCCCTGTTCGGCGTGCTGGGTTTGGCCGCGGTCGTGCTGGTCCACGAGGTCGCCGAGGTCATCGTCATCGCCAACGGTTTGCGAGCCAATCGCACCCAGCGCCATTCCCAGCCTGAGGCCAGAAACGATGACTACTCTGCGCGCCAGCAGCGCCCTTCGATGATTGGAACCCGATGAGCAAGAGCCTGAAACTGTCCATGGCCATGATCGTGGCGGTCCTGGTAGCACTGGTCGCTGCGGTGACGTTCAGCCGGGCCGGCGAAGAAGCGGCACCCACGGGGTCCGGAAGCGGTGCGTCCGCGCCATTGGTGCGCGATGACAGCCCTCGCCTGACCTCCGGCAAGAAGGCAGTGTTCGTGGAGTACCTCGACTTCGAGTGCGAAGCGTGCGGCGCAGCCCACCCCGTCATGACGGACCTGCGAGAGAAATACGGCAAAGATGTGACCTTCGTGGTGCGCTACCTCCCCCTCCACGGAAACTCGATGAACGCGGCGCTAGCTGCCGAGGCCGCCCGTGAACAGGACAAGTTCGAGGAAATGCACGACAAGCTCTTCGAGACGCAGGCCGAGTGGAGCCACTCTGAGTCGTCCAAGGAGAAGACCTTCGAGGGATATGCCCAGGAGCTGGGGTTGGACATGAAGCAGTACCGCGCCAGCCTGAAAGACCCCGCCGCAGCACAGCGCATCGAGCAGAGCAAGAAGGACGCCCAGACACTGGGCGTCACCGGCACCCCCACGTTCTTCCTCGACGGCGAAAAGATCGAGCCGACCACCATCGCCGACTTCGAGACCAAGCTTGATGCCGCAATCGAAGACTGAGCCGGCCGTCGTCACTCCGTCGGCTGCATTCAACGCACGCGGACTGGGCTGGCTGTACCTCGTCGGGGGCCTGGTCGGGCTGCTCTGCGCCGGCGTGCTGCTCGTGGAGAAGATCGAGCTGCTCAAGAACCCGGACTACGTCCCCTCGTGCAGCATCAACCCGATCCTGTCCTGCGGCTCGGTCATGGTCACCCCGCAGGCAGACGCCTTCGGCATCCCCAATCCGCTTATCGGAGTCGCCGGGTTCGCAGCCCTTGCCATGCTTGGAGCAGTCCTGGTCAGTGGCACAAGCCTTCGGGCATGGTTGTGGGTCGCGACCCAGGCCGCGGTGACCCTCGCGGTGGTGTTCATTCACTGGCTGATCTTCCAGAGCCTGTACGTCATCGGCGCACTGTGTCCCTATTGCATGGTCGTGTGGGTCGTGACCATCGCCGTCTTCTGGCACACCACCATCCACAACCTTCGGCGTCACCGTGGCTCCGTCGCTTCGCCCGCACGCCGCGGTGTGGCGATGCTCATCGAGTACCGCGCAGCGGTCTTGACCGCTTGGTACCTGGTGATCATCGTGCTCATCGCTATCAGGTTCTGGGACTACTGGGTCACGCTCCTGTGATCAGTGCCCCGTGGACCGAATCGCCATCACGCCGAGAGGCCGAGCGGCATCCTCCAGCCGCCTCGGCGCTGACGAACGACGACCCCGACACCTCGCCGCGCATCCACGCACGCGCGGCGACGACCTCAGGAGCATGAGACCCGAATGACCGCACGTCGTCCCTCCCGCCGAAGTCTCCTCGCCGCGGCCAGTGCTGTCGCTGCCACCAGTGGGCTCGCCGCGTGCTCCTCATCCGGCGCCAAGGATGAGCAAGACCTCGGCTATCGATCCGGGGACGGCAGCGTGACCGCCTTCGACGAGACCCAGCGGGGCGAACCCGTCGAGCTCGCTGGTGACACGCTTGACGGCCAGACGTGGGACAGCGCCGATCACCGTGGCCAGGTCGTCGTCGTCAACGTCTGGGCCAGCTGGTGCGGACCCTGCGCCAAAGAGGCCCCACACCTCGTCGCGCTCAACAAGGAGTTGAAGGGCGATGACGTGCAGCTCGTCGGGATCAACTTCCGAGAGTCCTCCGTAGCGACCGGCAGAGCACAAGCCAAGACGTGGGGCTTCGTCTGGCCCTCGATCTACGACAAGTCCGGCACCACCTCGATCGCCATGCAAGGCAAAATGACCACCCAACCCTCCACCGCTGTCCTCGACCGCCAGGGTCGTATCGCCGCGGTTGTCCTCGGAGCGACCACGCAGGCAACCCTCCGAGGCCTGATCGAGGACACCCTCGCCGAGGGGGACCGATGATCGTTGCTTTCACGACCGGGCTCAGTGACCAGGTCGCCAGCGGGGCTCTACCTCTTGCGGCGCTCGTCGCGGCCCTCGCCGGGCTCGTTTCCTTCGCCACGCCCTGCGTGCTGCCCCTCGTGCCGGGCTATCTCGGCTACGTCACCGGCCTGTCCGACGTAGCACTGGAGAGGCGCAGCCGCGGCCGGATGGTCTTGGGCGCGCTGCTGTTCATCCTCGGCTTCACCCTCGTTTTCGTTCTTGCCTCGATGTTCGTGGCCACCGCCGGCCGCGCCCTCGTTGAGCACCGAGAGCTGCTGATGCGCGTCGGTGGCGTCGTGGTGATTCTCATGGCTCTTGTCTTCCTCGGCGCCGGTTCGCAGCGGACCTTCCGACTGCCGATCAAGCCCGCCACCGGCTTGGCCGGGGCCCCTGTTCTCGGGGCCGTGTTCGGTCTGGGCTGGGCGCCCTGCATGGGCCCGACACTCGCCGCGGTCCTCGCGCTCAACCTCGCCGGCGACGCCTCGATCACCCGAGCTGTCGCTCTCGCCGTGGCCTACTGCCTAGGGCTGGGACTGCCCTTCATCCTCATCGCCGCGGCCTACGAGCGCTGGGCCCCGGTCTCGTCGTGGCTGCAACGACACCAGCGCGCGATCCAGGTCGTCGGCGCAAGCCTGCTGATCATCGTCGGGACACTCCTGCTCACCGGCGGTTGGGATGCGATCGTCCAGCGGCTGCAGACCAGACTCATCAGCGATTGGGAAGTGCCCCTCTGATGCGAAGGAACGTGACCCACTGATGTCAGTTCCCGAGCCACGATGTGACCGCTCATCGTGTGGCCTCCGCTGTAGACAACGGGGCTCGTCGAGCACCTCGGTGGCGCCGGCCTGCCGGTCAGGTGACGCCCGGGCAACGGGCGTTCCGTTGGAGGATCGGTGAACGGGACAGCCTCATCCGTTGATGTTGGTCGTTTTGCGTAGGCCGATCCATCCCGCGGTCGCGGCCGCGAGGAGAAAGGCGGCGCCGAGGTAGTAGACGGCGCGGATGCCGAGGGTGTCGGCGAGCAGCCCGCCGGCGAGCAGGGACAGCAGCCGACCGGACTGCCAGAGCATGTCGAAGCCGGCGAACACCCTCCCGCGCAGTTTCTCCGGGGTTTCGGCCTGGAGTAGGGAGTTGAAGGTCACGGCACCCGTGGAGGTGCCAATGCCGTAGGCGAGCAGGGCGCTCATGGCGGCGACGAGGCCGGTCACGGTGGCGAGCACTGCGTCAACGACGGCCCGCAGAACGAAGGGTCCGAGGACGTAGACCGGGCGGCGCGGGTCGTCGGTCAGCCGGGACAGCAGTAGCGGGCCGAGGGCCGCACCAACGCCGATTGCGCCCAGTAGCAGACCGTAGTCACTAGGGCGCAGGGCCAAGTGCTCTTGGGCCAGTACGACGAGCAGGGCGCCGGTGGCCCCTGCGGATAGCGCCGCCAAGAACTGTCCTGCGGCCAGCGTCCGCAGCAGCCGACGCCTGGCCATGGCGGCGATCCCGGCGGTGGCGTCGGCGTACCACGAGGTGTGCGTAGTCACCGCTGGCGCGGCGGGGACGGTCAGGCGCCGCAGGGCCATTGCGGACAGCAGGTAGCTGACGGCGTTGATCCAGAACGCCCAGGTGTAGCCGAAGCTGACGACCACGATCCCAGCGAGGGGTGCGAGCACGACCTGCGAGATGACCGCGGCGGTCCACAGCCCGCTGTTGGCGGCGACCAGGTCCCGCTCGCGCACGATCGCGGGGAGCACGGACTGCGCAGCGGGGTTGAAGAACACCGCCGCCGCCGACAGGCCGATCGCGACCGCGTACACCGCGGCCACGTGCCCGTCGACGAAGGGCAGCGCGAACGCCAACCCGGCGCGCACCAGGTCGGCGCCGATCATCACCGGGACCCGCGGTAGCCGGTCAATCACCGCGCCGGCGATCGGCGCCAACACGAGCACCGGAATGATCTCCGCAATCACGACGCCCGAGACGCCTAGACCCGAGCCGGTTAGGGCGTAGACGAGCAGGGCCAGAGCGACGGTGTTGAACGCGTCACCCCACTGCGACACCGTGCGCGCAACCCACAGCCGCCGGTAGGGCGCCTGCCGCAGAAGCGACGCCATCGTCGTCCGCTCTGTCATGGCCCACTCCTGCTCGCTGTTGCTGTCGACTGCGTTCGGTTGTACCGCTGTTGGGTCCAAGCTGGCGTGGGAAATACTGGAGGTTCCAGTGCAGGGGAAGGTCAAGTCAGGCGCGTAGGAGGCGACAGTGTTGATCGGGGAACTGGCCGAGGCCAGCGGCACAACGACGAAGACGATCCGCTACTACGAGGCCAACGCTTTGCTGCCTCTGGCCGCGCGCACCACCGGCGGCTATCGGGACTTCCCTCCGGAGATCATCGCCCGGCTGGACTTCATCCGCCGTGGGCGCGCCGCCGGTCTCAGACTCACGCACATTCGCGAGGTACTCGACATCCGGGACGCCGGCCGCACGCCGTGCCAGCACGTCCACAGTCTGCTCGCCGAGAGGCTGGCCGACCTGGACTCCCAGATCGCCGCACTCCAGGGCCTCCGAGCCACCGTGTCTCAACTCCACGAAAGGGTCGCCGTCGACGAACCCGACACCAACGACGCCGGCCAGGTCTGTCGCTACCTGTAGCCCCGCCGGGTCCCGCCCCCCGTAAGCAAAGCGCGGGACGACCTCGCCGTCCAGCAGTGGAGGCGCTGGCGGTCCACTGACGTCCGTTTCCGAGCCATACCGAGCTGTGCGGTGACGATCCCCATCCGCACGAGCGCGTCATGCCAGCACGGCGCGATCGCCTCACCCAGGGCGTAGCGAGCCACGAAGCCGACCGTAGCGATCCTCCAGCAGTCGCCACCTCTAGCGACGTCCGCGGACCCGCCTGCTACCGGCGTCGACCTCGCGTAGCGAGACTTCCCTTACGGCACGAAGGGAGTCCTGCTGGACCAGCCCTGATAAGGCGTCACCCCTGCCGAACGGGCGATCGTGCCTATCGCGTCCTGCGCCAGCTGCTGCTGTGGCCCGGGACCAGCGATCCACCACACGTCTTCTAGGTGCCCTCCTTCGTCGTGCAGTGGGAACTCGACGTACGGCGCGAGGGTGTGCGGTCGCTCTACCCAGTGCACCGTCAACTTCGCCGGGTCCACGGGGCCGAGGATGAGCCTCCACTCTCGTTCCTCCGAGAACGCGGGATGCTTGAAGATCGGCGCGGTCCCCCACACTGCGTTGAAGAGGGCCGAGAACTCAAGGGCGGCACCTTTTTTGGAGATCTCGAGGTGAGGGTCTGCGTCGGCCTCCGCTGCCCAATGAAGGTTCTCCCGCATCAGTCCCTCAAGCATGGTCCTCTGCTCGTCGGCGTCGTAGATGCACCTCACCATCCGCCAGCCCCGACCTCGGGGCACCTTTATCCGCGGGGCCTGCTGGCGCAGCGTCTCGGACAAAAAGCCGATGCAGAACGGGCCGCCTCTACCCGTTCCGTAGGCACGCCACTGGCTGAGCAGGTCTTCGCTCTCAGATAGCGACACGGCGAAGACGTTGGGTGTCCACCTCTCCGGTGGGGAGTCGGTGAGGTAGTTGATCCACTTCTCTAGCCCGGCCTTGTGATCTTCGAGCTCGTCTCTGAGACGGAGCGCGATCTCAAGACTGAGGGCTACGGCGTGATCGAACTCGCTTGAGTCGTTCATGTAGCCAAGGTGCCCAGCCCACAACGTGCCCGACGTGAAGATACCTCTGGCTCCGGCCCCGCTGGTGTAGTGCCAAAGACGCTCGGGAGGGTCGACCTCGTCGGGGTTCATGTTCAGATCCTGCACCTGTAGCCGGAGTGCCGCGGTGACTGGCTCGAGGTCTCCGCTAACGGCGAACAGGTCGTGCGATGACGATCGTGTGGCTTCGTTCGCTTGGTGGCGGGGTTTTTGCAGCGCTCCGTGGCGGTCTTGTTGCCGCGATCACGCAGGACTGGCTGCAGGTAGGTGTCGCGGTCTGAACCGAGAGGGGTGCGCCCGGTCGGGGCCGTTTGGATCGCTGCCGCT
>NZ_JBFRDY010000020.1:0-9067 GCF_052114035.1 Janibacter sp. RAF52
CCAGGTCGTCATCGGCGACTGGAAGACCGAGTACAACCACGACCGTCCCCACTCATCCTTGGGCTACCTCAGCCCGGTGGCCTACGCTGCGGTCTGCACCCATTGATCGGACTCTCACACGACCTGGACCGATCCACGGGGTCCTGCCAACCCCGAGGTCTCCCGGCGTATCTACGAGCTGTTCCGCGAGGTCATCGAGTTCCAGCGCGCCACCCGGCCGCTGCTGAAGATGCTCGCCGATCTCAGCGGGGGTTCGAGAAGTACCACGTGGACGAGGAGCTGCAGCGCTACCTGCGCGACGTCCAAGACCACACCATCCGGATCGTCGAGCGCGCCGACGGGTTCGCGCGCTGCTGCAGAACATCCTGACCGTCAACTCCACCCTCGTGGCACAGCGTCAGAACGACGAGACCCAACGGCTCACCGAAACGAGCCTTCAGCAGAACGAGGAGGTCAAGAAGATCTCCTCGTGGGCGGCCATCCTCTTCGCCCCAACACTGGTCGGCACCGTCTACGGCATGAACTTCGTCCACATGCCCGAGCTGGGCTGGCGGTACGGCTACCCGATGGCTATCGCCCTCATGCTGTTGATGGGGCTAGGTTCTACTTGGTCTTCAAACGACGCGGGTGGCTCTAGAGCGCCTCGACGGGCAGCTGATCGAGGGGCCCCGCCAGGGTTGCGTCAGGTCCCATTCCAGTGGTCGGGGCTGGGCCTGTTCGAGCACCAGTTGCTCGCCACGGTTCGGGGCAGCAATTCGGCGTTAATCGGTGTTAAGACGGCGACAAGATCGGTGTCCCGGGTCGTCGGTGGGGCTTGGCTGGGCTGCATGAGTGTTGAAAGCGGCCTTCTGATCGCGGCGGTCATCGCAGTGGCGATGTACCTGCTCGCGGCCCTGATCTTCCCGGAGCGTTTCTAGTGTCCGACACCGTCGGCGGCCTGCTCTCGATAGCGGCGCTGCTCCTTGTTCTTGGCCTGTTGTATCGCCCACTGGGTGACTACATGGCCCACGTCTACACCACGACGCGGCACCTCAGGGTGGAGCGGGGCGTGTACCGCCTGACGGGGGTGAGCCCCGACAGCGAGCAGAGCCCGCGCTCGTATTCGTTGAGCGTCGTGGGGTTCTCGATGGTCAGCGTCGTGGCGCTGATGGTGATGCAGCTGGGGCAGGCTCACCTGCCGATGGACCGGGGTCTGCCGGGTGTGCCGTGGTGGATGTCGTTTAACACGGCCGCCTCGTTCGTGGCCAACACCAACTGGCAGTCCTATGCAGGTGAGTCGACGCTCGGGTTCAGCGTGCAGATGGCCGGTCTGGCGGTGCAGAACTTCCTCTCGGCGGCGGTGGGCATGGCGGTCGCGGTGGCCCTGATCCGTGGGTTCGTGCGGATCCGCAGCGGTGCGTTGGGCAACTTCTGGGTCGACCTGACCCGAGGGACCCTGCGCATCCTCCTGCCCATGGCCTTCATCGGGGCGATCGTGCTGATCGCCGGCGGGGTCGTCCAGAACTTCTCCGACTCCACGATCACGACGCTGGCGGGTCACAGCCAGGTCCTGACCGGTGGCCCGGTGGCCAGCCAGGAGGTCATCAAGGAGCTGGGCACCAACGGTGGCGGCTTCTTCAACGCCAACTCCGCGCACCCGTTCGAGAACCCCAACGGGTTCACCAACCTCTTCGAGATCCTGCTCATCCTGCTCATCCCGGTCTGTCTGACCCGCACCCTCGGCACGATGCTGGGCAACCGACGCCAGGGACTCGCGGTCCTGGGCGCGATGGGCGTGCTGTGGACGATCTCCCTGGTCGTCGTGACCGCCGCAGAGGTCGGAGCCCGCTCCGATGCCGCCCAGGCGGCGGGGGCTGCCATGGAAGGCAAGGAGGCCCGGTTCGGGGAGTGGGCGACCGCCTTGTTCGCCGTGGCTACGACTGGCACCTCGACGGGTGCGGTCAACGCCAGCCACGACTCGCTGACACCTCTCGGCGGTGGGATGGTCCTGCTGAACATGATGTTCGGTGAGGTCACGCCCGGCGGGGTCGGCTCCGGGCTGTACGGGATCTTGGTGATGGCGATCCTCGCGGTCTTCATCGCCGGCCTCATGGTGGGGCGGACCCCGGAGCTGTTGGGCAAGAAGATCGGCTCACGGCAGATGACCTACGTCGCCTTGTACATCCTCACCACTCCGACACTGGTGCTGATCGGCACCGGAGTCGCCATGGCTTTGGGCGCCACACCGGATGCCATGGGGAACTCCGGGGGACACGGCTTCAGCGAAGTTCTCTACGCCTACACGTCCGGAGCCAACAACAACGGCAGCGCCTTCGGTGGCCTCACGGTGACCTCCGACTTCTTCCAGATCACCCTGGGGCTGGCGATGCTGCTGGGCCGTCTGGTCCCCATCGTCTTGGTCCTGCTCCTCGCAGGGTCGCTGGCCGAGCAGGGCAAGGTGCCCGTCACGGCCGGCACCCTGCCCACCCACAAACCCTTGTTCGTCGGGCTGATGGTCGGCGTGATCGTGATCATGACCGCGCTGACGTACTTCCCTGCACTCGCTCTTGGACCCATCGCGGAGGCACTCGCATGAGCAGCACCACCCCCACCCTGCACAGCGACTCTCGGTCTGCTGAACCCCACGAGCGGTCCCGGCGCACACCTGCGACGGGGATGGGGGTGCGCACCCTGCTCGCGCACGGGATCGAGCAGTTCCCCGAGGCGGTGCGCAAGCTCGACCCGCGCCACATGTGGCGCACCCCCGTGATGTTCCTCGTCTGGCTCGGGTCGCTGCTGACCACGCTCGTCGCCATCGTCGACCCCAGCGTCTTCGCCGCGTCCATCGCGGCCTGGCTGTGGCTGACGGTGATCTTCGGCAACCTCGCCGAGGCTGTCGCCGAAGGCAGAGGCAAGGCCCAGGCCGCGTCCTTGCGCGCCACCCGTTCCGACACCATGGCCCGACTCCTAGACGAGGAGGGCAACGAGACCGAGGTGCCGGGAACCCAGCTCAGGGTCGGTGACCGCGTCGTCGTCGAGGCCGGCCAGGTCATCCCCGGCGACGGTGACGTCGTCGAGGGCATCGCCTCGGTCGACGAGTCAGCCATCACCGGCGAGTCCGCTCCGGTGATCCGCGAGGCCGGCGGCGACCGCAGCGCCGTCACCGGCGGCACCAAGGTCCTCTCCGACCGGATCGTGGTCCGCATCACCGCTGCGGCGGGGGAGTCGTTCCTGGACAAGATGATCGCGCTGGTCGAGGGAACCTCACGTCGCAAGACCCCCAACGAGATCGCACTGTCGATCCTGCTGATCAGCCTGAGCCTGGTGTTCCTGGCCGCGGTCGCCACACTGGCACCGATGGCCGACTACGCCGGCGCCCCCCAGGACCTGGTGGTCCTGGTCGCCCTCCTGGTGTGCCTGATCCCGACCACCATCGGGGCGCTGCTCTCGGCCATCGGGATCGCCGGCATGGATCGCCTGGTGCGTGTCAACGTGCTGGCGATGTCGGGTCGGGCGGTCGAGGCCGCCGGTGACGTCAGCACGCTGCTGCTCGACAAGACCGGCACCATCACCTACGGCAACCGCCAGGCGGCACGCTTCGTGCCCGCCCCGGGGGTGGCCGCGCAGGAGCTGCGTGATGAGGCTCGCCGCTCCAGCCTCGCCGACCAGACCCCCGAGGGCCGCAGCATCGTCGCGCTCGCGCTGGCCGAGGGCGCCGACGAGCGGGATCTGCCCACGAATGCGACGTTCGTGGAGTTCACCGCCCAGACCCGGATGTCGGGCGTCGACCTGGTCGACGGCACCCAGCTCCGCAAGGGCGCCGCCTCCGCGGTGGCCGCCTGGCTCGACCTCACTGCACCCGCTGAGGTTCTCGATGTGATCGACGGCATCGCCCGCCACGGGGGAACCCCCCTGGTGATCGCGCGACGCGACCCCGACGGGCAAGCAATGGTGCTGGGGGTGGTCCACCTCAAGGACGTCGTGAAGGAGGGGATGAGCGAGCGGTTCACGCAGCTGCGCTCGATGGGCATCCGCACGGTGATGATCACCGGCGACAACGCCCTGACCGCGCACAGCATCGCCGAGGAGGCCGGGGTGGATGACTTCCTCGCCGAGGCCACCCCGGAGGACAAGATGGCCTACATCCGCAAGGAGCAGGCCGGGGGCCGGCTGGTCGCGATGACCGGTGACGGCACCAACGACGCCCCGGCACTGGCTGCTGCGGACGTGGGCGTGGCGATGAACAGCGGCACCGCGGCCGCCAAGGAGGCCGGCAACATGGTCGACCTCGACTCCGACCCCACCAAGCTCATCGACATCGTGGAGATCGGCAAGCAGCTCCTCATCACCCGCGGCGCCCTGACCACGTTCTCCATCGCCAACGACGTCGCGAAGTACTTCGCGATCATCCCGGCCATGTTCGTGGCCGCCTACCCGTCGCTGGACCGGCTGAACGTGATGGGGCTCGCGACGCCGGAGTCGGCGATCCTCTCGGCCGTCATCTTTAACGCTCTGATCATCATCGCGTTGATCCCGCTGGCCCTGCGCGGGGTCCGCTTCCGCGCCGCATCCGCCACCGCCGTCCTGCGGCGCAACATGCTCGTCTTCGGCCTCGGGGGCGTCCTCGCGCCGTTCCTCGGCATCAAGCTCATCGACCTGCTCGTCTCGACCATCCCAGGAATCGGCTGACCCATGCTCACTGACCTCGCTCGCCAGTCCCTCGCTGCACTGCGGCTGCTCATCGTGCTCACCGTGGTCCTCGGCATCGGCTACCCCCTCGCCGTCTACGCCGTCGGCCGCGCGTTCGGTGACCACGCCGACGGCCAGCCCCTCCACCACGACGGCATGGTGGTCGGCTCACGGCTGCTGGGCCAGAACTTCGAGGGCGACCAGTGGTTCCACTCCCGGCCCTCCACGAACAACTACGACACCCTGGCCTCGGCGCCCAGCAACCTCGGCCCCTCAAGCCCCGACCTGATCACCCTCATCGCCGAGCGACGGGCCACCATCGCCAAGACCGAGCAGGTGAGCCCCGAGGCTGTGCCCCCCGACGCGCTCACCGCTTCGGGATCCGGCTTGGACCCCCATATCTCCACGGCGTATGCCCAGATCCAGGCCCCGCGCGTCGCCCGCGCGACTGGACTCAGCACCTCGACGGTGGAGGACCTCATCGAGGAGCACACGACCGGTCGGAGTCTTGGGTTCCTCGGCGCTCCTGGGGTGAACGTCCTCGAGCTCAACCTCGCCGTCCAGCAGGCCGCACAGCAATGACCGGGCGGTGAACCCGTGAGCGAGCCCAACAGCGATAGTGGCGACATGGAACGTGGCAGGCTGCGGGTCTACCTGGGAGCCGCCCCCGGGGTCGGCAAGACCTACGCGATGCTCGACGAGGGACACCGTCGACTCGAGCGAGGCACCGACGTCGTCGTCGGCTACGTCGAGGATCACGGCCGTCCACGCACGCAAGCAGCGGTGAACGGCCTGGAAGTGATCGGGCGACGCAGGGTCACCTACAAGGACACGATCCTCGAGGAGATGGACCTCGACGCGGTGCTCGCGCGCCACCCCGACGTCGTCCTGGTCGACGAGCTGGCCCACACCAACGTCCCGGGCAGCCGCCACGAGAAGCGCTGGCAGGACGTCGAGGCACTGCGCGACGCGGGCATCGAAGTGGTGACCACCGTCAACATCCAGCACCTGGAGTCGCTCAACGACGTCACTGAGGCCATCACCGGGGTGCGGCAGCGCGAGACCGTGCCGGACCCGGTGGTCCGCTCGGCCGACCAGATCGAGCTGGTCGACATGAGCCCCCAGTCACTGCGGCGACGCATGGCCCACGGCAACATCTACGCCCCCGACAAGGTCGACGCCGCCCTCTCGCAGTATTTCCGTGAGGGCAACCTCACCGCCCTGCGTGAGCTTGCCCTGCTCTGGCTCGCCGACCGGGTCGAGGAAGGGCTGGAGCGCTACCGCACCCAACACGACATCGACTCCACCTGGGCCACCCGGGAGCGGATCGTCGTCCCGGTCAGCGGCGGCCCGGAGTCGACGACGCTGATGCGGCGTGCAGCCCGGATCTGCTCGCGGGCCACGGCGGGGGAGTGGCGGGCCCTCTACGTCACGCGCCGCGACGGACTCACCGCGATTTCTCCGGCCACCCTCACCAAGCTGCAGCACAAGGCCGCCGAGCTAGGCGGCACCTTCCACACCGTCGTGGGCGACGATCCGGCCGAGGCGATCTTGGACTTCGCCCGTGCAGAGAACGCCACCCAGCTGGTGATCGGCGCCAGCCGCCGCTCCGGTGTCTCGCTGTTGCTGCGCCCAGCCGTGGGGGAGCGGGTCGTGTCCGGCTCCGGAGACATCGACATCCACATCGTCAGCCACGACTACGCCCGGGGCGCCTCGAGCACAACCCGCCCTCCGGACCCCCTCGGGCGGCGTCGCAAGCTCGCCGGTTACCTCTTCGGGATCCTCGCGCCGGTGCTCGCCAGCCTGGGACTGTGGGCCACCGACCACCTCCACGGCCTGCCCACCCAGGCGATGGCCCTGATGGTCATCGTGGTCGCCACCGCCCTCATCGGCGGCCTGGTCCCCGCCGTGATCTCAGCGGTGGGAAGCGGTCTGCTGCTCAACGTGCTGTTCACGCCACCGCTGTACACCATCACCATCGACGAGCCCGAGAACGCCCTCGCGATCGTCCTGTTCGTCGTGGTCGGCATAGCCGTAGCCACCGTCGTCGACACCGCGGCAAGACGCACCGCCCAGGCAGCCAAGGCCAGAGCCGAGGCCGACGCCCTCACCCTCCTCTCCCACAGCCTCCTCAACGCCAGCGACGACACCGAAGGCCTACTCGCCTCGGCGTGCGCGCTGTTCAACGCACACGGCGCCGCGATCATCCGGCGACATGAAGGCGGCCTCGACGAAGTCCTGGTCGGGCACGGCGCCCACCCCTCCACGGTGGAGACAGCCGCGATGAGCGCCACGATCGACGAGCGAGACTCCCTCGTGCTGGCCGGGACGAACCTCCCCGCCTCCCGACGCGGCCTGCTCAACGCCTACGCCGCCTACGCCAAGGTCATGGCCGAGCGCCGCGAGGCCACCCTGGCCGAGGTCGACAGGACGCGCCTGACGGAAGCGGACCGCACCCGCACCGCCCTGCTCGCCGCCGTGTCCCACGACCTGCGCTCCCCTCTGGCTGCCGTCAAGGCAGCCGTGTACAGTCTGCGCAGCGCCGAAGTTGTCTGGTCGCCGGAGGACGAGGACGCACTGCTCGAGACCATCCAGGACTCCACCGATCGGCTCATAGCCCTGGTCACGAACCTGCTCGACATGAGCCGTATCCAGACCGGCTCGGTCAACGTCGTCCTGAGCGAGGTGACACTCCTAGCCGCCGTGTACGACAGCCTGGCCGCGCTGCCCGATAGCGACCGGATCGAGGTGTCCATCGACGCTGACATCCTCGTTCTGGCCGACCCTGGCCTGCTGGACCGTGTCCTGGCCAACATCTGCGAGAACGCCCTGAAGTACACCCCGCCGGCTGCACGAATCCATGTCGACGCAGCACGGATCGGCGGCGATCTGGTGGCGCTGCGGGTCGCTGACACCGGGCCAGGTGTCGCCAACCACGACCACGATCGCCTCTTCGCCCCCTTCCAGCGACTGGGCGACGTGCCACGACAAGACGGCGTCGGCCTCGGACTCGCGGTCGCACGCGGACTCACCACCGCGATGGGCGGCACCATCGCCACCGAAGACACCCCCGGTGGCGGACTCACCTTCGTGGTCGAGCTGCGCAGCCCGGCGCCGCCGCCCACGACCTCGCCGAACACGACAGCCAGGCACCACACCCCCTGACGCCCAGGAGAGCCCCGTGACCATCGTCTTGGTCGTCGACGACGACCCGGCCATCTGCCGCACCCTGTCCATCAACCTCCGAGCACGCGACTACGAGGTAGAAACCGCCGGCGACGGACGCTCCGCACTGCAGATAGTCGAAGAACGCATGCCCGACGTCATCCTGCTCGACCTGGGCCTCCCCGACCTCGACGGGATCGCCGTGCTCTCCCGGCTCCGCGCCTTCACCCAGGTGCCCGTGATCGTCGTCTCCGCGCGAGCCGACTCCGACGACAAGGTCGAAGCTCTCGACCTCGGCGCCAACGACTACATCACCAAACCCTTCTCCCTCGAGGAGCTCCTCGCCAGAGTGCGCGCAGCAACCCGACGCGCGGACACGCCAGCGCCGAGCACCCCGATCAGCGTGGACGGGCTGGTCCTCGATCTCGACGACTGCCGAGCCCTGCTAGACGGGGAAGAGGCACACCTGACCCCCACCGAGTGGCAAATCGTCAAACACCTCGCGTCCCGACGAGGCCGGCTCGTTCGCCAGACCGAACTGCTGAGCGCTGTCTGGGGTCCGGCCTACGCGCGCCAGACCAACTACCTGCGCGTCCACATGGCCAGCATCCGCCGCAAGCTCGAGCACGACCCCGCCCACCCCACCCACTTCCTCACCGAACCAGGTATGGGCTACCGATTCAGGCTCACGTCATCCACCGACCCCAGCTGCTGAGACTTGTGACAGCCCCGCCACAGTGGGTCAGAGGTTGGACCAGGTGAGGCCGAGGATCCCAAAGGCCTCCTGAAGGACAGGATGCTCAGGCGAAAGCGGGTGGTGCTCGATCACATCGAGGGCGGCGCTGATCGCGGGATCTCCGGCGCGCTCAAAGACGGCCCACAGAGCGAGGTCGTCGCCGTGCCTCGAAGCGAACGTGACGCCGTCAAGCTCGGTCGTGGCGTGAAGGTAGGTGGCCACCGTCTGGGTGAGGGCCCGCGGTCGGCCGTCCTTGAGCGCGGCCGCATCGAAGTCGTGAAGGCTCAGCAGGTGGGCCAAGGCAACAAACCTGGGGCGCAGAGCCGCGATGGACTCGGCGGCGGTCACCTTGGCGTGACCCCCGTTGGTTGGTCCGGGTGGTGTGAGAGTCCTTGCGGCCCACGAGGGTGGGCAGGAAGGCTCCATCACCATGACAACGAGGAAGCGACACACGCCTGAGCAGGTCGTGCGCAAGTTGGTCGAGGCCGACCGGCTGCT
>NZ_JBFRDY010000021.1:0-5469 GCF_052114035.1 Janibacter sp. RAF52
GGGATGTGCGAGAGCCCCCAACGACTCGTTGGGGGCTCTCGACTTCAATGTTTGTCCGGCTGCGTCCTACTCTCCCACACCGTTCCCAGTGCAGTACCATCGGCGCTGAAGGGCTTAGCTTCCGGGTTCGGAATGGGACCGGGCGTTTCCCCTTCGCTATGACAGCCGAAACTCTATGGAAATACGTGGACAGTGTCCCGACCGTATCTCGGGAACTGCACAGTGGACGCGAGTCAATCTTTTGTTACGCAACACAAGGTTGAGTGTGTATCAAGTCATCGGCTTATTAGTACCAGTCAGCTCCATGCATTGCTGCACTTCCACATCTGGCCTATCAACCCAGTAGTCTACTGGGAGCCTCTCGAACCGAAGTTCATGGAAACCTCATCTTGAGACATGCTTCCCGCTTAGATGCTTTCAGCGGTTATCACTTCCGAACGTAGCTAATGAGCGGTGCCCTTGGCAGAACAACTCACACACCAGAGGTTCGTCCAACCCGGTCCTCTCGTACTAGGGTCAGCCTCTCTCAAGTTTCCTACGCGCACAGCGGATAGGGACCGAACTGTCTCACGACGTTCTAAACCCAGCTCGCGTGCCGCTTTAATGGGCGAACAGCCCAACCCTTGGGAGATACTCCACCCCCAGGATGCGACGAGCCGACATCGAGGTGCCAAACCATCCCGTCGATATGGACTCTTGGGGAAGATCAGCCTGTTATCCCCGGGGTACCTTTTATCCGTTGAGCGACGGCGCTTCCACAAGCCACCGTCGGGTCACTAGTTCCGACTTTCGTCCCTGCTCGACATGTCTGTCTCGCAGTCAAGCTCCCTTGTACACTTGCACTCGCCACCTGATTGCCAACCAGGCTGAGGGAACCTTTGAGCGCCTCCGTTACATTTTAGGAGGCAACCGCCCCAGTTAAACTACCCACCAGGCAATGTCCCTGATCCGGATCACGGACCGAGGTTAGATAACCAGAACGACCAGAGTGGTATTTCAACGATGACTCCACACACACTGGCGTGCATGCTTCACAGTCTCCCACCTATCCTACACAAGCCGTCCCGATCACCAATACCAAGCTATAGTGAAGGTCCCGGGGTCTTTCCGTCCTGCTGCGCGTAACGAGCATCTTTACTCGTAGTGCAATTTCGCCGAGTTCGCGGTTGAGACAGTGGAGAAGTCGTTACGCCATTCGTGCAGGTCGGAACTTACCCGACAAGGAATTTCGCTACCTTAGGATGGTTATAGTTACCACCGCCGTTTACTGGGGCTTAAATTCTCAGCTTCGCCCACAAGGGGCTAACCGGTCCTCTTAACCTTCCAGCACCGGGCAGGCGTCAGTCCGTATACATCGTCTTGCGACTTCGCACGGACCTGTGTTTTTAGTAAACAGTCGCTTCTCCCTGGTCTCTGCGGCCCATCTTCCTAGCCCGCAAGGGGCTTCAGAATCCGGGCCCCCCTTCTCCCGAAGTTACGGGGGCATTTTGCCGAATTCCTTAACCACGATTCACTCGATCGCCTTAGTATTCTCTACTTAACCACCTGAGTCGGTTTGGGGTACGGGCGGCTAGAACCTCGCTAGAGGATTTTCTCGGCAGCATAGGATCACCCTGCTTCCCGCTATAAGCGGTCACTATCAGGTCTCAGGATACGTGCCAGGCGGATTTGCCTACCTGACTCCCTACACCCTTGGACGTGGACAACCATCGCCACGCGGAGGCTACCTTCCTGCGTCTCCCCATTGCTTGACTACTACCAGATCGGGTCACGCGTTCCACYCACCAACGAGATCCGAAGACCTCTAACGGTGAGCTTCAGGCGTTTAGCATCACTGGATTCATCATGGGCGGTTCTTCGCCGGTTCCGGAATATCAACCGGATGTCCATCGACTACGCCTGTCGGCCTCGCCTTAGGTCCCGACTTACCCAGGGCAGATTAGCTTGACCCTGGAACCCTTGGTTATTCGGCGGACGGGTTTCTCACCCGTCTTTCGCTACTCATGCCTGCATTCTCACTCGTGTGGCATCCACGACTGGATCACTCCGCCGCTTCACTCGCCACACGACGCTCCCCTACCCATCAACACGCCTGGACACCACAAGGGTGCCGAGCAGTGTGTCAATGCCACAGCTTCGGTGGTGTGCTTGAGCCCCGCTACATTGTCGGCGCGGAATCACTTGACCAGTGAGCTATTACGCACTCTTTAAAGGGTGGCTGCTTCTAAGCCAACCTCCTGGTTGTCACGGCAACTCCACATCCTTTTCCACTTAGCACACGCTTAGGGACCTTAGCTGGTGATCTGGGCTGTTTCCCTCTCGACTACGGAGCTTATCCCCCGCAGTCTCACTGCCACGCTCTCACTTACCGGCATTCGGAGTTTGGCTAACGTCAGTAACCTGGTGAGGCCCATCGGCTATCCAGTAGCTCTACCTCCGGTAAGAAACACGTGACGCTGCACCTAAATGCATTTCGGGGAGAACCAGCTATCACGGAGTTTGATTGGCCTTTCACCCCTACCCACAGCTCATCCCCTCAGTTTTCAACCTAAGTGGGTTCGGTCCTCCACGACGTCTTACCGTCGCTTCAACCTGGCCATGGGTAGATCACTCCGCTTCGGGTCTAGACCCAGCGACTCAAACGCCCTATTCGGACTCGCTTTCGCTACGGCTTCCCCACACGGGTTAACCTTGCCACTGAGCACTAACTCGCAGGCTCATTCTTCAAAAGGCACGCCGTCACCCCACAAGGAGGCTCCGACGGATTGTAAGCGCACGGTTTCAGGATCTATTTCACTCCCCTCCCGGGGTACTTTTCACCTTTCCCTCACGGTACTTGTCCGCTATCGGTCACCAGGGAATATTTAGGCTTAGCGGGTGGTCCCGCCAGATTCACACGGGATTTCTCGGGCCCCGTGCTACTTGGGAAATCTTCCATGGAGTCCACGCCATTTCGTCTACGGGGGTCGCACCCTCTGTGCCGGGCCATTCAAGACCCTTCGACTATGACAAGGATTTTTTACTCCACCACGACATGTCAGCATCGTGAAAAAGCTCCCACAACCCCGGACCTGCAACGCCTGACAGCTATCACACAGACCCGGTTTGGCCTCATCCGCTTTCGCTCGCCACTACTCACGGAATCACTATTGTTTTCTCTTCCTGCGGGTACTGAGATGTTTCACTTCCCCGCGTTCCCTCTACCTGCCCTATATATTCAGGCAGGAGTGACTGGACTTGCCTCCAGCCGGGTTTCCCCATTCGGAAATCCTCGGATCAAAGTCTGGTTATCGACTCCCCGAGGCTTATCGCAGATTCCTACGTCCTTCTTCGGTTCCTGGTGCCAAGGCATCCACCGTGCGCCCTTAAAAACTTGAGCCACAAAGATGCTCGCGTCCACTGTGTAGTTCTCAACATACGGGCGGCACCCCACCACACGACCACGCCCACAGAAACCAGTTCCATGAGTACGCGACCAGGCGAGGCCCACAACCCACACCCRACCAGCACAAGCCGGCCAAGCGCGTGGTCTTGAAGCTTCACTCGCGTGAACCCTCAGGACCCAACAACGTGTCAGACACCCCCACACGCCACCACACTTTCCACCACACCAAACAGTGCAGGTACTCACACAGCGACACACAAGAGACGTCAAATAATCGATGTTCCACCCAGAGCACCAGGTGTCAGACACTCGCCGACAAACCCAGCGTTTTTGAACCACCCACACCAGGCAGGCAGCCAAAGCTCCTTAGAAAGGAGGTGATCCAGCCGCACCTTCCGGTACGGCTACCTTGTTACGACTTAGTCCCAATCGCCAGTCCCACCTTCGACGGCTCCCTCCACAAGGGTTGGGCCACCGGCTTCGGGTGTTACCGACTTTCGTGACTTGACGGGCGGTGTGTACAAGGCCCGGGAACGTATTCACCGCAGCGTTGCTGATCTGCGATTACTAGCGACTCCGACTTCATGGGGTCGAGTTGCAGACCCCAATCCGAACTGAGACCGGTTTTTTGGGATTCGCTCCACCTTACGGTTTCGCAGCCCTTTGTACCGGCCATTGTAGCATGCGTGAAGCCCAAGACATAAGGGGCATGATGATTTGACGTCATCCCCACCTTCCTCCGAGTTGACCCCGGCAGTCTTCCATGAGTCCCCACCATAACGTGCTGGCAACATAGAACGAGGGTTGCGCTCGTTGCGGGACTTAACCCAACATCTCACGACACGAGCTGACGACAACCATGCACCACCTGTATACCGACCTAAAAGGGGCACCCATCTCTGGATGTTTCCGGTATATGTCAAGCCTTGGTAAGGTTCTTCGCGTTGCATCGAATTAATCCGCATGCTCCGCCGCTTGTGCGGGCCCCCGTCAATTCCTTTGAGTTTTAGCCTTGCGGCCGTACTCCCCAGGCGGGGCGCTTAATGCGTTAGCTGCGGCACGGAACTCGTGGAATGAGTCCCACACCTAGCGCCCAACGTTTACGGCATGGACTACCAGGGTATCTAATCCTGTTCGCTCCCCATGCTTTCGCTTCTCAGCGTCAGTAGTGGCCCAGAGACCTGCCTTCGCCATCGGTGTTCCTCCTGATATCTGCGCATTTCACCGCTACACCAGGAATTCCAGTCTCCCCTACCACACTCTAGTCTGCCCGTACCCACTGCAAGTCCGGGGTTGAGCCCCGGATTTTCACAGCAGACGCGACAAACCGCCTACAAGCTCTTTACGCCCAATAATTCCGGACAACGCTCGCACCCTACGTATTACCGCGGCTGCTGGCACGTAGTTAGCCGGTGCTTCTTCTGCAGGTACCGTCACTTTCGCTTCTTCCCTGCTGAAAGAGGTTTACAACCCGAAGGCCGTCATCCCTCACGCGGCGTCGCTGCATCAGGCTTTCGCCCATTGTGCAATATTCCCCACTGCTGCCTCCCGTAGGAGTCTGGGCCGTGTCTCAGTCCCAGTGTGGCCGGTCGCCCTCTCAGGCCGGCTACCCGTCGTCGCCTTGGTGAGCCATTACCTCACCAACAAGCTGATAGGCCGCGAGCCCATCCCAAACCGAAAAACTTTCCAAACCATGCCCATGCGGGCCAGTTTCGTATCCAGTATTAGACGCCGTTTCCAGCGCTTATTCCAGAGTCTGGGGCAGGTTGCTCACGTGTTACTCACCCGTTCGCCACTGATCCACTCCAGCAAGCTGGAGCATCACCGTTCGACTTGCATGTGTTAAGCACGCCGCCAGCGTTCGTCCTGAGCCAGGATCAAACTCTCCGTTGATGATCAACACCCCCTCGAACCCACAAAGAGCTCAAAAGGAGGCCAATCCATAACCCAACAAAGGGCTGAACCATGACTGAGCAAGAACAACCAGCGCAATCGCTGTTTGATTCATTGTCAACCAAAGGAAAAAAATTCGCTCGACCAACCACACCCAACCCCCACAACGAGGACCAGGCACAATCAGCCAA
>NZ_JBFRDY010000022.1:0-1689 GCF_052114035.1 Janibacter sp. RAF52
TTCCCGGTCAGGCTCCTATCAAGTCATGTTCCGCCCGGCCTGCGGAAACTCCGGCGTCGATGGACAAATCCACTGAAAGACAACCCGCACGGGTGTCGGTGTAGCAGCGAGTCACACCGGCGCCGGAGCCAGATCCATCATCTCTGTGTGGCGGGCGTGCTCCTTCGTTGGGGGTGAGGCTGTGAGTGCGGGCAGGTTGTCGCCTCCGATCTCGGGTTCGGTGTCGGGGATGATGGTGACGCGGCAACGAGCTAGGACGTCGAGGCCGAGGTGGCGCCGTCCTTCGGCCCATTCGTCGGTTTGCTCGGCCAGGACGGCTCCGACCAGGCGCACGATTGCGGTGCGGTTGGGGAAGATGCCCACGCTGTCGGTGCGGCGTCGGATCTCGCGGTTGAGGCGTTCGGCGGGGTTGTTCGACCAGATCTGGGTCCACACGTCTTGGGGAAGGCGGTGAACGCGAGGATGTCGGGGCGGGCTGCGTCGAGATGCTCGTGGATGTCGGGCAGCTTGTCGTCGACGTAGTCCAGCAGCCGTTCGAACTGTGCCTGGACGGCCTTGGCGTCGGGTTGGTCGTACACCGAGTGCAGCATCGCCTTCACGGCCGACCACATGCTTTTCGGGGTCACGGACATGAGGTTGGCGGCGTAGTGGGTGCGGCAGCGTTGCCAGGCTGCTCCGGGCAGGTCCGCCGCGATGGCCTCCACCAGGCCCTTGTGGGCGTCGGAGGTGACCAGGCGGACGCCGGTCAGGCCGCGGGCGGTCAGGTCGGCGAAGAACTCGTTCCATGCCGGCCCTGTTTCCGAGGTGGCGACGCGCAGGCCCAGGACCTCGCGGTGCCCGTCAGCGTTGACGCCGACCGCGACCAGCGCGACGGCGTTGATCACGCGCCCGCCCTCGCGAACCTTCATCGTCAACGCGTCCGCAGACACGAACGTGAACGGCCCGGCATCGGCCAGCGGGCGGTGGCGGAACTCCTCGACGATCTGGTCCAGGTCGGCGGCCATCCTGCTGACCTGTGACTTGGACAGGGGTTCGATCCCGAGGGTCTTGACGAGCTTGGAGCCTCGGATGCGATGTGCGCGAAGCGTGCATCCGTGGAGCCATGCGGCGGGTGGAGGCTCCGGCGAGGTAGCAGTCCGCGACGACGGTGATCAGCGCGGACTCCGCGCGCTTGCGCCGCTCGAGAAGCCATTCCGGGAAGTAGGTCCCGCTACGCAGCTTCGGGACCGCGACGTCGACCGTTCCGACGCGGGTATCGAGGTCGCGGTGGCGGTACCCGTTGCGCTGGGTCGGCAGTACTCGGCGCCGACGATGGCGTCGGCGTCCGCGGACAGCAACGCGTTGATCATCGTCTGCAGCAACGATCGCATCATGTCCGGGGATGCCTCGGACAGGGCTTCACTGAGCAGGCCATGAGGGTCGACAATGTGTGGTGCGGTCATCGTGATGACTCCGTTCGAGAGTGCTGTGAGAGGTTCGCTCGAAGGATCACGCGGTGGCCGCACCCATGTCCACTACCGGGACCGTGTCGGCGACCGCTACACAGAGATGATGGATCTGGCTCCGGCGCCGGTGTGACTCGCTGCTACACCGACACCCGTGCGGGTTGTCTTTCAGTGGATTTGTCCATCGACGCCGGAGTTTCCGCAGGCCGGGCGGAACATGACTTGATAGGAGCCTGACCGGGAA
>NZ_JBFRDY010000023.1:0-1493 GCF_052114035.1 Janibacter sp. RAF52
CTTCGGTTCACATGGTCCTCGCAACACCTCGATCTGAGGAGTTGCGAGGACCATGGTCGTTTCGAGGGGAAGACGCTCGCCTGTTGTGGTCACGCCGGCGGTTATCGCGCGGGTCGTGGCGGTGTTCGACGAGTCAGGCTCTGTGGGCGCGGCTGCCAGGGCCGTGGGGTGCTCGCATTCGACCGCGCGGCGGGTGCTGGTCGCGGCCGGGCGCTTCCCGGCACGGCCGCAGCCGTTGGGCAAGCCTCAGCAGCGTGCCGAGTTCGACGCGTTGATCGCTGCGGGGATGCATCACGCTCGGGCAGCAGTCCGGGTCGGGGTGACAACTCAGACCGGTCGGTACTGGATGCGTGGTGTGCGTAAGAGCCACGGCCGCACGATCTACCCGGATGGGCGCGTCACCGGGCCACCGGCCACGCGGGCGGCTAGGAACAGGCCCATGGACGAGGTCGTGGGTACGGGCAGGTTGTTGTCGTTGCAGGAACGTCTGGCCATCGCTGACGGGCTGGTCAACTTCGAGTCCATGCGGTCGATCGCCGCGAGGTTGGGCCGTCCTGCGTCAACGGTCACTCGTGAGGTCGCCGCGCACCGCGACGAGCGGGGCCGGTACATGCCTCACCGGGCACACCGCGACGCCGCCGACACCCGGGCTCGCCCGAAGGCCTCGAAGCTGGCGCGAGTGGGTCCATTGCGCGAGTACGTCGTCGATGGGCTGTCACGGAAGTTGTCACCGGAGCAGATCAGCAACAGGCTCAAGGTCGACCACCCCGACGACGAGAGCATGCGCGTGAGCCACGAAACGATCTACCAGGCCCTGTACTTCCAGGCCCGCGGCGGCCTCAAACGCGAGGTCCAGACCGCGCTGCGTACCGGCCGCACCCGCCGCAAACCGCAGGCCCGTGGAGTGCGCCGGCCCCGGTTCATCGACGAGATGATCATGATCAGCGACCGGCCCGCCGCGGTCGAGGACCGCGCCGTCCCGGGCCATTGGGAAGGCGATCTGATCATCGGCAAGAACAGCGGCTCGGCCATCGGGACGCTGGTCGAACGCTCGACCCGGTACGTGATACTGCTGCACCTGCCCGATACCCACGACGCGGTCACCGTGCGTGACCAGCTCGTCGCGGCGATGCATCGCCTGCCGCAGCACCTGCGCGGGTCGTTGACCTGGGACCAAGGATCCGAGATGGCTGCCCACGCCTCGTTCACCATGGCGACCGACATGCCGGTCTACTTCTGCGACCCGGCCTCACCTTGGCAGCGCGGCTCGAACGAGAACACCAATGGGCTGCTGCGCCAGTACTTCCCCAAGGGCACCGATCTGAGCGTCCACGGCCACGCAGAGCTGGAGTACGTCGCCCAAGAGCTCAACGCCAGACCACGAAAGACGCTCGACTGGGCAACCCCAGCCGAGCGTCTTCGTGATCTACTCCAGGAGGCCTAACCACCAGGGCCAAATCCACACGGTGTTGCGAGCACCCCATGAATCCGCC
>NZ_JBFRDY010000024.1:0-1320 GCF_052114035.1 Janibacter sp. RAF52
GGGACTGCTGCACGGATAGGTGACATCTGATCTGTGGCGTCGAGGGACGCTGCTGGAAGGATGGACACCGTGCCCAAGCCCTACCCCAAAGAGTTTCGTGACGATGTCGTGCGGGTCGCTCGCAACCGTGAGCCGGGTCAGCAGTTGAAGCAGATTGCTGCTGACTTCGGGATCAGCGAGTCGTGCTTGACCAACTGGCTCAAACGCGCCGACGTCGAGGACGGCACCGCGCCGGCCGTGACGAGTGAGCAGGCAGCCGAGCTGCGTGAGCTCAAGCGCCGTAACCGATTGCTGGAGCAAGAGAACGAGGTGTTGCGGCGCGCGGCGGCGTACTTGTCGCAGGCGAACCTGCCCCCAAAATGATGTTCCCGCTCGTCCGCGAGCTGGCTGGCAAGGGAGCCCGGATCCGGGTGCCTGTGTCGGTGACGTGCCGGGTGCTGAAGTTGTGTCGTACGCAGTACTACCGGTGGCTCACGTCCCCGGTCACCGCCTCCGAGCTGGCGTGGGCGTACCGAGCGAACGCGTTGTTCGACGCTCACCGTGATGACCCCGCCTTCGGGTACCGATACCTCCACGAGGAAGCCGCCGACGCCGGGACGGGCATGTCGGCTCGCACGGCGTGGCGGATCTGCTCAGCGAACGCTTGGTGGTCGATCTTCGGGAAGAAGCGCTCGGCCCGTCCGCGGCCCGGACCACCGGTGCACGATGACCTGCTCGCGGTCGAGGGCGAGGCGGGCCGCGTCCGCCACGACTTCACCAGCGCGGCGGCACCGAATCGGGTGTGGCTGACCGACATTACTGAGCACTGGACCGGTGAGGGCAAGCTGTACCTCTGCGCGATCAAGGACGCCTGCTCCGGGCGGATCGTGGGCTACAGCATCGACTCACGGATGACGTCGCACCTGGCTGTCACGGCGTTGAACTCAGCCGTCGCGCGCCGCGCCGCTGACGGCGTCGATGTGGCCGGGTGCATCGTGCACAGCGACCGAGGCTCGCAATTTCGAAGTCGAAGATTCGTCCACCGCCTGGGCCGCCACCAGCTCGTCGGGTCCATGGGACGGGTCGGTGCCTGCGGTGACAATGCCGCGATGGAATCCTTCTTCGCCCTCCTGCAAAAGAACGTCCTCAACCAACGCCGCTGGGACACCCGCGACGAGTTGCGGATCTCGATCGTCACCTGGATCGAACGGACCTACCACCGCCGACGACGACAAGACCGCCTCGGCCGATTGACGCCCATCGAATACGAGACCACCATGACCACACCAGCCGACCAGGCTGCGTGACTACCGACTGTCACCTATCCGTGCAGCAGTCCCG
>NZ_JBFRDY010000025.1:0-1239 GCF_052114035.1 Janibacter sp. RAF52
TGGCAGGACCCCGTGGATCGGTCCAGGTCGTGTGAGAGTCCGATCAATGGGTGCAGACCGCAGCGTAGGCCACCGGGCTGAGGTAGCCCAAGGATGAGTGGGGACGGTCGTGGTTGTACTCGGTCTTCCAGTCGCCGATGACGACCTGGGCGTGGGTCATCGACCAGAACAGATTGATGTTCAGGCACTCGTCGCGCAGCCTGCTGTTGAACGATTCGATGAAGGGGTTCTTCCAGGGCTCGCCGGGTGGGATGAACAGCATCCCGGTCTGGGTGCCGGCCCACTGGGCCAGTGCTGCCGCGATCATCTCCGGGCCGTTGTCGAGCCTCAGCACCGCCGGCGAGGCGCCACGGGCGGCCACGATGTGGTTCAGCTCGGCGGCCAGGGCCTCGGCGGTGATCGAGCGTTCCACAAGGCCGCCCAGTGTTTCGCGGGTGTGTTCGTCGACGACGGAGAGGATCTTGATCGGTCGGCCGTCGGTGGTGGAGTCGAACTGGAAGTCGATCGCCCACACCACGTTGGCCGAGGTGGCGGTCGGGACTGGTGGCACGGTCGAGGATCCGACCCGTTTACGGCGGCGTCGCACGTGCACACGTAGCCCTTCTTCGCGCCACAGCCGCTGGAGCTTCTTGTGGTTCACGACCCAGCCCTGGCCGCGGGCGTCGTGGTAGGCGCGCCGGTGTCCCCACCGGGGATGGGCCCCGGCGTAGGCGCGCAGCCAGGCCCGCAGCCCAGCGTCGGGATCATCAGGAGTCTGCGCGGGCGGGGTGTGGCGTTGGGTGGATCGGTGCTGCCCGACCAGCCGACACGCACGCCGTTCGCTGACGTCGAAGACTCGACGCAGGTGAACAACGGCCGCGCGTCGGCGGGCCGGGCTCAGAATTCCCCCTTGGCGACCTCGCGGAGCATGTCTTTGTCCAGCTCGGCATCAGCAAGCAGACGCTTGAGCCGCTGATTCTCGGCACGCAACTTCTTCAGCTCCTTGGCGTCCTCGGCTTTCAGCCCGCCGAACTGGTTACGCCACCGAAAGTAGGTCTGCTCGGAGACACCGAGCTGCCGGGCAACCTCGGCCGTGTCAGCGCCCCCGGCCAGCAGCCGGTCGGCCTCGACCAACTTGCGCACGACCTGCTCAGGCGTGTGTCGCTTCCTCGTTGTCATGGTGATGGAGCCTTCCTGCCCACCCTCGTGGGCCGCAAGGACTCTCACACCACCCGGACCAACCAACGGGGGTCACGCCAA
>NZ_JBFRDY010000026.1:0-1183 GCF_052114035.1 Janibacter sp. RAF52
CGTGTGGCTTCGTTCGCTTGGTGGCGGGGTTTTTGCAGCGCTCCGTGGCGGTCTTGTTGCCGCGATCACGCAGGACTGGCTGCAGGTAGGTGTCGCGGTCTGAACCGAGAGGGGTGCGCCCGGTCGGGGCCGTTTGGATCGCTGCCGCTATGTCAGAGTCCGAAGGCTCCGCCGCTGACGAGGATCACGATGCCGAGGCCGATGAGAACGATGGGGAAGAGGATGTGCTCCCAGCGTTCGAGCACTTCGGCGATCGGGGGGCGGGTGGCGACGAACTTTGCCAGGGCCACCAGGACCGCGACGAGCGCGAGGAAGACGATGCAGTAGGCGACTACTGCGAGAGGTTCCACGCTGAGGAAGACAGGGGTGTAGACGCCGATGTTGTCGCCGCCGTTGGCAAGGGTGACGCCTGCGACTGTCCACACGCCGACCTTCTTGCCGGCAACCTTGGCCTCGTCGTCATCGTCGTCATCGTCTCCGCGCCAGGCCTGCCATGCGGCCCAGAGGCCGAGGCCCAGAGGGATGAGACCGAAGTACGGGATGGCTGCCGAGGGCAGGAATGCTCCGGCACCGATGGTCACCAGGACCGCGGCACCGAGGATGCCGACGAATCCGAGGTACTGGCCGGCCAGAATGCGGGCGGTAGTGCCGCGCTGGCCTGCCCCTCGCGCGAAGAAGAGGGAGAGCACGATGATGTCGTCGATGTTGGTCGCTGCGAACAGGCCCATCGCCTGCAAGACCGAGGTGAGGATCATGCGCCCTCCCCAGCTGCGTCGCATCCGGGAAGCGAGCAGGCGGGATCGATGCACGGGGCGTCTTCGTCCACTGCCAGGGTGGCATCGACCAGTGCCGTCAGCGCCTGCGCCAGGTGCGAATCGGCGATCTCATATCGTGTCCGACGACCCTCGGGCTCGGAGACGACGATCCCGCAATCGCGCAGGCATGCCAGGTGGTTGGACACGTTCGGGCGTGTCAGGTCCAGATCTCGGGCCAGTTCCGCCGGGTAAGCGGGATGGTCGAGCAGGGTCAAGATGATCCGGGATCGAGTGGGGTCGGCCAGTGCACGACCCAGGCGGTTCATCACGTCGAGACGCGAAGAAATAGTCAGCATGGACTGAACTATACAGCACGCACTGAACACTCGGTCACAGGCGTCAGCCCAGATCGCATGCCCGTAAGGGGA
>NZ_JBFRDY010000027.1:0-961 GCF_052114035.1 Janibacter sp. RAF52
CGCATTTCCCTAGGGCGTGTCTGGCAAAGATTTGGGTTTGGGTGGGGCAGCGTGGACGACATGACGCGATTTCAGGTGCTGTCGGATGCGCAGTGGCGGCTGATCGAGCCGTTGCTTCCTGCTCGCACGGGGCGTCGTGGTCGCCCCTTTGCGGATGCTCGCACGATGATCGAAGGGATCGCCTACCGCTACCGGGCAGGGATCGCGTGGCGTGACCTTCCGGAGGCATTCGGGCCCTGGCAGACGGTGTGGACGTGGCACCGCAGGATGGCCGGTGATGGCACGTGGGACGAGGTGCTGGCCGTCTTGACCGCGCAGGCGCAGGCAGAAGGGCTGGTCGACTGGTCCTTGGCGGTGGACTCGACCGTGACACGCGCTCATCAGCACGCCACCAACATCACCCGCCACACAGGGGGATGGATCGAGTTACACGAATCTGACGAGCGAGCCGCCTGACCACGCGATCGGCCGCTCCAGAGGCGGGTTGTCCACGAAGATCCACCAGCTCGTCGACGGGAGGGGGATGCCGCTGGTGACCCTGATCGGACCCGGACAAGGCGGCGACGCACCGATGCTCCTGCCGTTGCTGGACCAGCTACGCGTATCCACCGCCGCGGGTCAGGTCCGTACTCGACCCGAGGCAGTCATGGGTGACAAGGCCTACTCCTCCAAGGCCATCCGCGCCCACCTTCGCTCCCGCAAGATCACCGCAGTCATCCCCGAACCCGACAACCAGATCAACAACCGACTCCGCCGCGGCAGCGCCGGCGGACGCCCACCCTCCTTCGACCCAACCGCCTACCGCGGTCGACACGTCGTCGAGTGCCGCTTCGCCAAGCTCAAGCAATGGCGCGCACTGGCCTGCCGCTACGACAAGCTCGCCCTGACCTACCGCGCCGCCGTCGTCCTCCACGCAGTGATCGCCTGGACCCAACTTTTGTCAGACACGCCCTAGGGAAAT
>NZ_JBFRDY010000028.1:0-812 GCF_052114035.1 Janibacter sp. RAF52
TCGCGGATGACGCGGGAGCCGTAGAAGGTCTCCTCGGTCAGGGCGGGCTCGAAGATGATGACCTCGATGCCCTTGCCCTTGAGGCGCTTCATGATCCCCTGGATCGAGGAGGCGCGGAAGTTGTCCGAGCCGGCCTTCATGATCAGGCGGTGCACGCCCACGACGCGGGGGCCGCGGCGCAGGATGTCCTCGGCGACGAAGTCCTTGCGGGTGCGGTTGGAGTCGACGATGGCCTGCATGAGGTTTTGCGGGACGTCCTGGTAGTTGGCCAGCAGCTGCTTGGTGTCCTTGGGCAGGCAGTAGCCGCCGTAGCCGAAGGAGGGGTTGTTGTAGTGCGACCCGATGCGCGGGTCGAGGCCGACGCCGTCGATGATCTGGCGGGTGTTGAGCCCGTGGCGGGCGGCGAAGGTGTCGAGCTCGTTGAAGTAGGCCACGCGCATGGCGAGGAAGGTGTTGGCGAAGAGCTTGATCGCCTCGGCCTCGGTGGAGTCGGTCAGCAGCACGGGCACCTCCTCGTCGACGGCGCCCTCGACGAGGAGGTCGGCGAAGCGGCGGGCGCGGTCGCTGACCTCACCGACGACGATGCGGCTGGGGTGGAGGTTGTCGAGCAGGGCCTTGCCCTCGCGCAGGAACTCYGGGCTGAAGATGAGGTTGTCGGTGCCGAAGCGCTCGCGGGCGCCRGCGGTGAAACCGACCGGGATCGTGGACTTGACGACCATGACCGCGTCCGGGTTGGTCGCGATGACGTCGGCGATGACCCCTTCGACGGAGGAGGTGTCGAAGTAGTTGGTCTGCGGGTCGTAGTCGGTGGG
>NZ_JBFRDY010000029.1:0-408 GCF_052114035.1 Janibacter sp. RAF52
ATTCTCGGGCTTGACCCGAGAATCTCCGGCGGGACGAGGAGCAGGAGCCTCCTTGTCGCGAGATGCTCGGGTCAAGCCCGAGCATGACGGAAAGGTCAGCTGCGCTGCGGCGTCGACGGATCGGCCGTGGCCCCCTGCGCCGGCGAGGGCAGGGGCTCCGCCGCCTGCTGGGGCTTGCGCATGGCGGGGGAAAGGCCGGGATAGCGCTCCCGATAGGCCTTCAGGAACTCCGAGACACTGTCGGCATTCGCGGTCGCGCGTGCCATCTCGCGTATATCCGCCGCGCGGGCGCGGTTTGCGCCGGTAACGAAGGTGAAGGTCCGGGCATCGGCGCTGCGCGCCATCTTCGGCGCGAATTTGCTGCGCAGCCGGTCGAGCGAGAGGGCCTCGTTCGCCATCACATAGGAG
>NZ_JBFRDY010000030.1:0-398 GCF_052114035.1 Janibacter sp. RAF52
CCGGCTTGGCCGGGTCGGTCTTGGTGTACTTCAGACCGGCCAGAGCACGCCAGACGTTCGGCGAGACGATGCCGTTCTGGTCCAGCTCCTTCGACTTCTGGTACGCCTTGACGGCCTTCTCCGTACCGGAGCCGAAGACGCCGTCGGCGTCGATCTTCAGCTTCTTCTGCAGCGCCGTCACGGCGGCACCACGGTCGCCCTTGCGGACCTTGGTCTCGAGGTACTTGGCGAGCGCACCACCGGGCGCATCCGGCTTGGCCGGGTCGGTCTTGGTGTACTTCAGACCGGCCAGAGCACGCCAGACGTTCGGCGAGACGATGCCGTTCTGGTCCAGCTCCTTCGACTTCTGGTACGCCTTGACGGCCTTCTCCGTACCGGAGCCGAAGACGCCGTCGGCG